>DATFXS010000157.1:0-19524 GCA_035315605.1 Polyangia bacterium | reverse complement strand
CGGGAAACGACGTCGCCGAACGGGTGATGATGTTCAGCGTGCCCAGCATCGCCTTGTTGCCATAGACGGACGCGCCCGGACCGAGCACGACTTCGATCCGATCGATGTCCAGTACCGAGACCGGCAGCATCTCGTAGGCCGTGCCGCCGAAGAAGTCGACGTAAACCGTCCGCCCGTCGACCATCACCAGCACGCGGTCCGCGACCTCGAAGGCGAAGCCGCGCGGGCCGATCTGACCGTCCGTCGAGCCCAGCATCCGCACGTCCATGCCAGGGACGCGGCGCAAGATCTCCGGGATCGTCGTCGCGCCCGAATGACGGACCTCCTCGCCCGTGATCACGAACGTCGTGGACGGCGATTCCGACACGCGCGACGGCTGGCCGGTCGGCGTGATGACGGGCGGGTCCCAGTAGTCGTTCCCGCCGTCGGTAGCGACGGGCGGGGCTGGCGGGGTGGCCGGCGGGGCAGGGGGTTCGGTCTGCGCGGCAGCCCGAGCTGCGCAGAGGACGACCAGAGCCGCCGGGATGACGCGCGCCGCGCTGGTGCGGCGGCGGCGCGGCGCCGACGGGCCGAGGACGTCCTCGCTTTGCTGCGCTCGATTCGGCATGCGGCCGTCGTTCGCAAGCACCGTACCAGCGTCGTTATCCGCATGACAACGCTTCCGTCGGGCGATCGCCCCACACCAAACACACCAAGCACACACCACGCCGCCCCCAACCCGTCCCGACGGCGGGCGTCATTCGACGGCGGCCGCGGGTTTCGCGGTTGGCGTGGGTCCTGCTTTGGGCGGCACGCGACGCGC
Source organism: Polyangia bacterium (assembly GCA_035315605.1). Lineage (GTDB taxonomy): Bacteria > Myxococcota_A > Polyangia > Fen-1088 > Fen-1088 > JADGRB01. The sequence continues at coordinate 18,722 of DATFXS010000157.1, read as the reverse complement.
AACAACTGTCAAACGCACCCGAGGAGGCTCGTCATGTCCAAGCATCTGTCATTCATGTTCGCGATCACCGCCCTGTCGCTGTTCCACGCCGGCTGCAGCGAATCGGATCCGGGCGACGACGGCACCGACGAAATGATCCAGCAGGTCTACGCGGGCAAGCTGACGCTGGCCCAGGCCCAGGCGAAGACCCCCTTCCGTCTCGAGGTCGTTCCCGTCGGCGGCACCGTCTTCCACTTCGGCCTCGACCTGTCGCAGTCGCCGCCCGTTCCCTTTCCGTTCCAGTCGACGGTCCCGGGGGCGCTGGTGTCGGTCGCCGAGGTGCCGGCCACGCGGCTGCTCGGCATCCATTCGGACGCGGATGGCAAGTGGGGGTTCAAGGCGATCAAGGTGAAGGGCCGCCCGCTGCACATGTCCTTCGTCTACCAGCTGGATGGCTATCCGACGACCAAGTCGCAGGTGTTCGAGATCGGCGACGCGGGCATCACCGACGTCGCGGCCCAGTTTCCGACCGAGGCGTACTACCTGGCCGCCAAGACCCAGATCGAACTGCAGATCGGCGGGCTGATCGGTAGCCCCTACACGCTGAACAACGTGCTGGTGACGACGGTCGGCAAGTCGTGGGCGTCGATGTATTCGCCCATGCTCCCCCACGGCGATCCCGGCGTTCAGGTCGCGATCAGCCCGGCCGCCCCGTTTCCGGTCTCGCTCGGCCCGGTCTACTTCAACGAGTCGGTGGCGCCCGACCCGACGCTGACCAGCACGTCCGTCGACGGCGGCGTCCTGTTCGGCAACCTGGCGAGCGGCAGCTACTCGATCACCGCCAGCAAGGCGCCGTTCTCGTACGCCGCGCTGACGTTCGTCGTTCAGGACGACATCGCGCTCTACGTCGCGTCTCCGCCCCACGCGACGCAGGGGACCAACGACTCCCCCGCCGGCCAGCCCTGAGGCCGCGCGGCTGCGTATGACCGGAATGTCGTGGTGGCGGCGGTCTCGGCGCCGTCGCCACCACGAACCTGCGTGATCGTGAGGGCAAGCGTCGGAACGCGATTTGCTTTGTCCGGCTGCATGCCGGAGCGAACGGGACTATCGTCACGGGCGATGCGTTGGTACTTGGTCGTCGCCCTCGTTGCTTTGTCGGGCTGCTACGCGACGGCGCCGATCAAGCCCTCCGAGCTGGCGCGGCTGGACGGGTATCGGGACGGCGAGCCCAAGGGGGGCGCGGTCACCGTTCTGTCGCCCAGCAACGGCCAGATCGAGATTGCCGGGGACGCGAAGATCTTCCTCGACGTCCCGCAGGGCACCTACGGCGGACGGTTCAAGTCGATCGCGGTCAAGGACGGGGTCTTCTCGGGCCAGACCGACGACGGGAAGACGGTGATGGTGCCGATGGCGATGATAAGCGCGGCCCGGGTGACGGAGCCCAACCGTCCCGCGATGGGCCTTCTCTATGGCTTGGCGGGAGCTGCGGCTCTCGTCCTCCTCGGCCTGGGTTTTGTGGTTTATGAGATGACCAACAGGACGTGCAGTCCCATGCCCTGCGAGGGCCGCGCCCTTCGTGTCGGCCGCCGGGTGGTCGCGGCGCGCGCGGTCGACGCCGAGGGCTGGGAAGTTGAGCTTCCCGTCGCGGATGCCGCGGCGCTGCCCGACGAAGTGCGCGCCGCGCTGGCCCGGCTGTGGACCGAGAGCGGGCGGAGCGAGCACGCCTCGGTGCCGGCGTTCTCGCGTCTGTCGCTCTCGCTGGTGGCGCTGGGCGCGCCGGCGCACCTGGTCGAGGCGGCTCATCAGGCGGCGCTCGACGAGATCGCGCACGCGCGCCTGGCCTTCTCGCTCGCGACGGCATACGCCGGGACGCCCGTGGGACCGGGCCCGCTGCCGGAGCTGCAAGCGGCGCGCGCCGTCACCGCGGCGTCACTCGCAGAGCTGGGGGCCGAGTCCTTGATCGACGGCTGCCTCCTGGAAGGCGTCGGCGCCGAGGTGGCCCGCCGGGCGCGGGATCGCGCGCGCGACCGCGCGGCCGGCGCAGCGCTCGCCGTGATCGCGCGCGACGAAGCGTCGCACGCCGAGCTGGCCTGGGACGTTGTCCACTGGTGTGTCGAACGCGGCGGCGATCCGGTGCGACGCCACCTGGCGGCGGCGCTCGACGAGGCGCCCGCCTCGGTCAGCTCGCCGGCGATCCCCGAGGCGCTCGCCGGCACTCTGGCCGATCACGGCTGGTTCGATCCCGCCGTCTGGGCGGACGCGCTCCGCACCACCGCTGCCACAGTCGCAGCGCGCTTTGCCGCGCTCGTGGCCCCTCCGCCACCTACCGAAACACGACCATCTGGGCGATCCAGGACTGGTTTGGAACCGTATTCGTGAACGTCGCCTCGACGGGACCGGGCCCATCCACGCGACGATCCTCGGTCACGTTTCCGCTCTGTTCCGCCTCCTGCGTGAACCCGGGTCCCGCGGCGCCCACCGCACTGAACAGCGCAGCGCCGAAAATGAGTCCTTGATCGGACGCCGCTGCCACGCCGCTCGAAACGCCCTGGGACACGTCCGCATCGGCTTTCGTTACATCGACCGGGTCGTCGAACGGCGCTCCGGGGGACGCGTTGGAATACACATGCGCGACGATGGCTTTCTTCGCCGCGAACGGCCCGGTGAAGAGCGCGCTGACGATCACTCCGCTTCCTCCTACCGCGTTGGGCGCATACCAGATCTCCTGCTGCCACCCGACCAGCACATTAGTCCCGGCCTTCGCGGTGGCCAGCTTGAACACGTTCCCGGCCGTGTCCGACACGGCCAAAACGGTCTGCGCGGCGGCGTTGTACCAGACCCAGGCCACGACCAGCGAGCCCGCGTCGAGATTCGGGAACGGCGTCGCGGCCACCGTGTCCGTGTTGGTGCTGGATCCGTCCTCGAACGCCTGCGTCTGCAGGATCGAAATCTCCCCGGGGATCGCGGAAACCTCGTTGGAGTTGTTGCTCTCTAACCCCGCCTCGCTCTTCGTCACGATGTAGTAGTAGCTGACGCCGTTCGTACGGTCGCGGTCAGTGAAATAATTGACGTCCTGGCTGACAATACCGATCTGGTCATAAGGTCCACCCGGGCTGGCGCTGCGCTTGACGTGGAAGTCGGCGCCGTCACCGCCGCCGGGAACGGCCTCCCAGGAGAGAAACACCTTCCCATCTCCGGGCACCGCAGGATGGAAGTGGGGCCCGGGCGGGTTCGGCTCGATGAAGCAGCCGACGAAACGCAGCAGCGCGAAGATCGGCAGCAACAGCAGGGGCGTCAGCAGCACAAAGGGATCGATCATGACGCGCGGCCCTCCGGAGACTCGACATGCGCGGCGGCAAAACGGCCGTAGCGGATGTTCCTGACCAGGCCGAGCGCGTCCAGAAAGACGGTCGTCGGCCAGACGCTCGCACCATACGCAACCGAGATCTCCCGCTTCGGGTCGGTCACGATCGTCGCTGAGAGCTTGTGCTCCTCGGCGACCCTCCTCGCCACCTCGGCGGCGTCTCCATCGTTGATGGCCAGCACGACGGGCGCCGGTCCTGCGGACGCGCGGGCCGGTTTCTGAAGCTCGCGAACCGCTTCGATGCTGGCCTTCGACGAGCTGTTCCAGAAGACGAGGTTCACGGGACGTCCGGCCAGCTTGCGCAGCGTCAGGCCCGGACCGGCCGCAAGATCGAAGACGAAGTTCGGCGCGAGCCGGCCGATCCGCAGATTCGAGACCGACAGGCGCGGCGCCAGCGCCCGGTCTGAAACCAGCAGCCGCCGGAGTCGCGTCGCCAGCGACGCGCTGTCGAGATGGCCTTCATGCCGCCAGAGCTCCTTTCCGTCGGGCGCCACGATGACCGTCGCCGGACGGCGCGCCATCTTCAGCCCGAAGGCGCGCTCCCAGGCGCCGTCCGCCTCTTCGGCATAGATGACGCCGTCCACGTGCCGGCTCTTCGTCAACTGCGCCGACGTCAGCACCGCGAGCACGACCGCGGGTGCGTCGGTGCGCCCGCTCTCGCTCATGGCTCGCGTCAGAAACTCCAGCGATCCCGCCGTCTGGTCGTCGGCAAAGTGAACGATGCGATTCGGGACCCGCCCTCCCGGACCGTTCAGCCGCGCCGGCGCATGTCCCACCACCTCGAGGGGACCGCCGGGACGGGGCTGCGTCAGCGTGACCCGCGCGAAGGCGCCGGCACTCGTCGCTTCGGCGTTCGAGAGGATGTCGATCCAGTCGAGCGTGCAGGCGGTGGCGCTGACCGGCTGGGAGACGACCGGGCCGGACGCCGACAGCCGCGTGCCGCGCACCGTGAGGCAGAGCGGTTGGAACGCGCTCACCGCACTGGAGGCCCCGGCGGCAAACGCGACGCTGACCTCGGGCGGCTCGGCCAGCAAGACGAACCTGTTTTCGTCGATGCGAGGGGCCTGCCCCCATTCGTATTGCTGGATCGTGCCGCCGGGAATCCAGCTGTTGAGCGCGGAGTAATCCGGCCCTCCGCCAAATGGATTGACGACACCGAATGGTCCGCCCGAGGAGACCGGGATCTGCTCGAACTCGACGTGCGCCGGCGGCCAGTCTGCGACCGCCAGGGTGCCGTGGGGGATGATTCCGGACGACCGGATCTCGATGAAGCTGTAGGCGAGGACGGGCCTCACCTCTTCGAGGGGATGAACGACGGAACCGGTGGTCGGTGGTTCGAGCAGCGATCGCAGGAGGGGACCGAGGCGCGTGTCGATGTTCAGCTGGGCCCGCACCGTGGGCTGGGCGGCGGCGATGGCGTCGTCTCGCATCTGCCGGACCTGGTCGACGAAGAAACCTTTGAACTGGTTCAAGATCCATCCGACGATCCCGCCGCTGATCTCCAGAGAGACGTCGCCGATCGGTGCGACCTCGGCGGTGTCGAGCGGACCTCCCGCGGTCGCCGCCGCCGGAATCAGCGACAGCGCCTGGGTGGCGGTGAAATCGAAGCTGACGTGAGGCCAGCTGGTGCGGTGAACGTGACCGGTCACCTTGAAGAGTAGCTGCCCATCCTGGAGATCTGTCGTCTGGTCGATGTTGGAGACGTCGTACGAACCGTGGTGCTGGACCCGGTCGTCACGAACCTCCGGGAAGGCCGCCATGATGAAGTCCCTTCCGACCGCGAGAGCGAAGTCGTCGCCCGGTCGGAGAAAGACGTTGTTCATGCTGGCGGGGTTCCCGCGGGGCGTGCTCAGGTTCAGCAGCACGGTGATGGCGTCCGGCGATCCATGCAGCGTCTTGAACTGCAAGAAGTTCACTTCGTCCGGGAGCCGGTTGCTGGACGGCAGGAAACCGGTCCGAAGCGCGTTGTGAATCAAAAGATTGATGCCGGCCAGATCCTCGACGCTGAGCGGCCGGCTGGACCACGTCGGGCTGAAGTTGACGGTGACGCCCGGGCCCCTGACGTCGATCAGGACGGCGCGCAGGTTCTGCGGGTCCGGGGCGGCGACCTGGTCCACCCGCGCGGTGATCTGAAGGTCGCCGCGAACGAACTCGGCGGCCGGGCTGGTGTTCGCGTCCGGGAAGTAGCGGGCCCTCACCGGAATCTTCACGGTGATGCTGGCGCCCGTGGCGCCCGCGACCTCGATGGTCGGGGGCGCCAGCTGAAGTTGCGCCCGCCCTTGAAGGTGGCTCGGAACGGGCGGGACCTCGACGGCGACTGCGTCCGCGTTCACCACCGGGTCGAGCAGGGCGACCGCGGCGCTGGTGGCCGCCAGGCGGCCCGGTTTGAAAGCGGCCGCGCCGATCAGGTTCTGGTTGGCCGGCGGACCGCCGAACTCGTCCACGACGCCGAGGACGATCGAGGCGCCCGGGCGCTGGGGGACTGGGTTGTCGTCCACGCGCAGCGACATCGAATGCGGAAATCGCTCGGCGCGATGCATGGCCGCGAGCACGCGGTTTGCGGCGAGTGTGGCGAATTCCGCCACGACATCGAATTCACCGGTCAATGCATTCGCCATCGTCGCCTCCTGCTCACCTGGTCACCTGGGCCAGCGGACCGCCAGAACCGCGACTGACGAAACGATCACGGCCGCGGAGATTCCGTGATGAATGGTGAATCGACTGAGTCCCGCGCGGCGCTCGCGGGCCGATTCCAGCACCAGCCGTCCCGTTGCGTAGCCGGTCGCCACCAGCAAGAACAGCGCGCCCGGAAAAGGGAGCCGCGGCCAGGCCCAGACGGCCCCCGCCAGCAGCACGCCCGCCAGCGCCGCCTCGAGGCACGGCGTCGGGATCCGCCGATCCCAGACGCCGAGGTGGTTGGGCAGATACAGCGTGAGCCACGAATGCGAGGGACGCCCGGCGCAACAGCCGTTCAGCAGGCAGCCGACGCGGGTGATGATCATCCCCGTCAGGATGGCGAACGTCGTCGCGTCCCAGTAGGCCCCGAACGGAAGTCCCAACGCGCGGACCAACGGCACGGAGCAGAGGAGCGCCAGAATGAAACCGCCGTACTGTGCGGCCCCGCCCTCGTTGCGATTCCAGATCCGACGCGGCTGGCGCCGGTAAACGTTCCAGTGCGTGGCGACGAACAGCAGCCTGGCGCCGGCCAGCGCGGGCGCAATCAGGAGAAGGGTCGCCGCGTAGGCACGCCGCGCATCGAGGCCCGCCGCGTGCGCCGCGACGTTGCCGGCCGCCACGCCGGCGACGATCCCGACGAACAGCAGGGCCGGGTAGCTGTGGACCGTGAGACGCCGCCAGCGAAGCAGAATCGGCCGCACGTCACACCTGGGTCCAGAAGGCGGCCGCGAGTCCCGCGACGATGCCCACGTCGGCCAGGTTGAAGGCAGGCCACCAACCGACGCCGATGAAGTCGACGACCCAGCGCCGTCGCAGCAGATCCAGCAAGTTTCCCGCCGCGCCACCAAACGCGGCCCCCAACCCGAGCAAGGCGGCGTGGCTCTGGAACCAGGCGCCCGTGCCGTGCAGCGCGATCGCGCTGCCGACCGCCGCCGCCCAGATCAGCACGAGCACCATCCGCTTCGCGCGCCCCGCCTGCGCGTCCCTCCGATTCCTGACACATCGAATCCGCACGACGCGTCCCCAGCCATGACCCGCGGCGGGGAGGCGCAGTTGGACGACCCTCTTGCTCCACTGATCCAGGAGCAAAACCAAACCGCCCAACGCCAGCATTTCAGTCACGAAGCCGCCTCGATCAGCGGTTGTGTACCATCGCTCGACGGGACGCGTCGAGGGGCCTTCTGAAGTAGCATGAATCGGTGGCGGCCCGGCGATTCGGCTCGAACCGACAGGGGGCCGCGGCTGGCAGTCCTGGCAAGCGCGCGTCGGTCGAAACGCAACTCGCGGTGGTCGAAGCGGCCGCGGCTGACGTGTCGTCGGCCGAGTCTCACGCGCGGCTGCGCAATGCCCTCCGGACCTGTCCTGGGCTGGTCGCGGCGCGCGCGGCGAAGATCGTTCGCCAGCACGCACTGGAAAAATTCGACGACGATCTGATCGCTGCGTTTCGCCGCCTTCTTGTCGATCCGGTCAAGAACGATCCCGGTTGTATCGGGAAGCTGTCAGCGCTGGAGGCGCTGGACTTCGGCAATCACGACGACGCCGCGGTGTTCCTCGAGGCGACGAGGACCTTCCAGCCCGAGCCTGCCTGGGGACCGCCGGTGGACACCGCGGGCGGCGTCCGGGCGCGTGGCGTCCTTGCCCTGGCGCGCCTCGCTCATCCCGACCTGTCGCTCGTGGCGGGCGGACTGCTCGCCGATCCGGAGTCGCCGGTGCGTCAGGCTGCCGCCGAGGCGCTCGCGGCGAACGGTGACCGAGCTTTGGCCGGCGCGCTTGCGCTGCGCTGGAAGCTCGGAGACGACGATCCGCTCGTCATGCTCGCGTGCATGACCGGGCTGTTCGCGCTCGCGCCGGACCACGCGCTTCCGCGGCTGCGCGACGCTCTGCACGGCGCCGACGACGGTGCGCGCGAGCTGGCCGCGCTGGTGCTCGGTCAGTCGACGCGTCCGGAGGCGCTGGATACGCTGCTCGCGCACCTGCAGGCCGCGCCGCGCGCGATCGAACGAGCGCCGACCCTGCGCGCGCTCGGCCTGCAGCGCAACGATCGCGCGCTCGCCGTTCTCCTCGAAATCGTCCAGACCGGGTCGATCCAGGACGCCGAGGCCGCCGTCTCAGGCCTCGCCGCGCGTCGCTTCGACACCGGCGTTCGCGAACGGACACGCGCCGCCGCCCGCGAAAACCCCGCACGGGAACGCCTCGAAGCCGCGCTCGCCAGCGCATTTCCCGAGGACGCGGGACGCTGACCGCCCGACTCGCCCCGGCGCTGTTCGACGGCCGGAGTTGACGGAGCGCCCTATTGCCGCACGAGGTCGCGTTTCGAGCCTAGACGGCGACGACGCGGGCGTGGAACTCCTCGAGGCACTCGACGAGTCGTGCGACCTCCGTGGCAGGCATCGGTCGACCGAAGTGGTAGCCCTGCAGGTAATCACAGCCCGCCTCGGCCAGCCTTGCGGCCTGTTCGGCAGTCTCGACTCCCTCGGCAATCACGCGGAGGCCCATCATGTGTGCGAGCGCGATGATGGAATTGACGATCGACCGGCTGGTCGCGTCGTGATTCATGCCCTTTACGAACTCGCGGTCGATCTTGAGGGCGTCGAGCGGCATCCTCTGGAGTTGGCTGAGCGACGAATAACCGGTGCCGAAATCGTCCATATGGATGAGCACACCCATGGCTCGTAACCGCGCCATCGTGTCGATCGTTTGCACGGCGCTCTGCATCGCCGCGGTCTCAGTGACCTCGAGGCGGAGGCTCTGTGGCCCGAGGCCCGTTTCTTCGAGGACGCGCGCTATGTCGTCCACGATCGCCGGCGATACGAACTGGCGGTGAGACACGTTCACCCCGACCGCTATGTGCGCGAGCGACGGGATCTCGAGCTGCCACCGTCGGACCTGTCGGCAAGCTTTGGCCAATACCAGCTTTCCGAGGGGCACGATGAGGCCGGTCTCCTCTGCGATTGAGATGAACGCGTCAGGCATCACCTGCCCGCGAACCGGGTGGCGCCACCGGACCAGCGCCTCCAGCCCTTCTAGTCGACCGGCGCTGGTGACGATGGGCTGGTAGTGAAGCTCGAAGTCGTCGCGCTCGATGGCACGGCGAAGCTCCGTTTCCGTCGACCAGCGCATCATGGCGCGCTGGTGCATCTGCTGGTCGAAGATGCAGGTGCAGCTCTTGCCTGCCTGCTTCGCCTGGTAGAGGGCCGTATCCGCGTCGCGAAGGACCTCTTCGGGCCGGGAGTAGCCTGCGTCGCTCGTGGCGATCCCGACGCTTCCCCGGGCGACCAGATCGTGGCCGCCGAGGCTGAATGGTTCGGCGAGGGTGCTGTGGACGCGCTCGGCCACGCGCAGGGCGTCTTCAGGCGAGGCCAGATCCTCGAGCAACATCACGAACTCGTCGCCGCCGATCCGCGCCACGTGATCGCCCGGGATGCGAGCGATGGTGTCAACCTTGCGTGCGCACGCCGAGAGCCGCCGCGCCACTTCGATGAGCAGCTTGTCGCCAACCTGGTGGCCCAAGCTGTCGTTGATGACTTTGAACTCGTCGAGATCGATGTAGAGGAGCGCAAACCTGTTCGCGGGATCGCGGCCGTTACGAGCCAAGCTATGCGTCAATCGGTCCGCGAGCAGGCTGCGGTTCGCCAGACCGGTGAGCGAGTCGTGCATGGCCTCGAACCGCAGTTGCTCCTCGGCCAGCTTGCGATCGCTGATGTTCGTCAGCGAGCCGGCCGCCCGCAGGGTGGCGCGCTCGGGGTCCTTGACGGCAATCCCGCGGCACAGCACCCAACGGTACTGGCCGTCGCGGTGGCGGATCCGAAACTCAGACGACAGGTTCTGGTCCTCGCGGCGCAAGTGCGCGTCGATGTCGGCCCGCAACCGCGGCAGATCATCCGGATGGACGCGATCCAACCACTCGGCAAGCCCGTCTCCGATCTCCGCGTCGTCGTACCCCAGCATGGCTTTCCAGCGCGGCGAGTAGTAAACGCTGCCGGTCTCGAGGTCCCAGTCCCAGAGCCCGTCGTTTGCGCCTTGGGCCGCGAGGCGGTACCGGTACTCCGTGCGCTTCCGCTGCTCCACCTCGGCCAGCAGCCGCTCCTGCGCCGCCGCGAGCGCACGGTTGCGTTCCAGCAGCTCGTTCGACGACAGCTCCATCGCGCGCCCGACGAACTGCCGCTCTTGATCTTGTTGCTCGTAGGCGTCGCTCACCGCCTGTAGCAGACGCCGCAGCTCGGACCCCAGCTCGCTGCGGACGTGTTTGCGCAGCTGGCGCTCCAGCAGTCTGTGCAGGTTCGGCACGTTCTCTGCCTCCTGGTGTGCTTAGTCGGGCGCGGCTACGTCTCGCTGAGCAGTGTGACGGACATCGTTTGGTTGTGGAGCATGCACGGCTCCCCCTGCGCCAAAGGCGACAGCTCGCCGTAGGCGTAGAAGCCCATCGTGTGGGTACCCGGATCCAGCGCATCGATCACGCCCTCCACCTCTTCCTCGACGCGCTGCTTGAGGAGCTGCTTCCGCCCGACACAGCTGATCAGGATGGCGAGCTGGGCGGGAACACCGAGCATCTGTTGGCTCGCGCGGCCGGCGGCGCAGGCGCCATCGACCAGGCGGTCGAAGTTTGCGTGCATGAGGCGCACGAACGAACCTTCGGGGACATCTCCAGCGAAGGTCATGCTCTGCTCGCCCTCGTTGACGCCGACCACGGCCCTCGTCACACTTTCGCCCCCCGTCGGGTCACGCACCGTCAGCGGGAAGCGCAGGCCGCTCGCCGGTAAGTCCTTGGCGTGCTCGCCCAGATACTGCTTGTACAACTCCAGCGCGCTCCGCCCATCGAGCTCGTACAGGACATTGCGCCAGGAGCGGGTGATGCGCCGTTCCGGCCCGAAGGCGTCCCAGCCCCCGATCGAGCTGTAACCGACCCGCAGGCGATCACCGTACAAGCCGAGCAGCACGCAACGACGCTCGGCGACGGAGTCGCCGGCGCACACATAAGTGCGGCCGAACCGCTCGCCGTCGCCCGCGCGACCTCCGGTGATCGCGACGCCCGCGGGAAGCACGGAGCCGAGTCCCCGCACGAGATCAGTACCGTAGACGCCCAGGCCGTCCGACAAGACGAATGCGTGAACCAAGCCATCGTGCGGGATCGAGCTGGCCAGCTGCCGCCCGGCGGCGAGGCTGTCTTCTGCAGCGGCGACGGTTACGTCAGCGGCGCGCAGCCCGCTTCTCTCGAGCTTGATCGCCGTGACAACGACCGAATCGTCCCGCACCTCTTTGCCGACGATCTCGCCGGCCGTCGATCCGCCGCAGAAGTAGGCCTTCGGGTAGCGGCGACGAATCTCGGGAAGGCACTCGGTGATCATCGGGCCCGTCGACCCGAACACCAGCGCGAGGTCGACGTCACCGCTCTCCGCGCCGCCGTCCTCGTGTATCCAGCCAGAAGATTGCGACCAGGCCGAGCGATTCAGCTTCACGCACCTGTCTCCCCGACCACGATTGGTCGACAGAATGGTGTCTGCCAGATTACGCGTCAGCGGGCGGCTTGTCAGCAGCCGATTGGCTCAGGTGAGTCCCTGAAAATTGGAAGGCGCCGCGTGCGCCGAAACGCGCCATTGGTCCGCGGCGTTCCGCCGCGTTGCCGCCCCCCTCGCGGGCGCGGACGCTGACGATCTCCATTCTCGCGGTAGCGGGATCCCCCACAGCCCCCTACTTGGGTGGGTTCATGAAACCCGACGCCGCCTTTTTGAAGGGAGGCCGGCGACGCTGCCGCCGGTTCCGCCTAGAAGCCCATGACCTGAACTTCGGCGAGAGAGAGGCAGTTGCTGTCCGTTTTCTGAATCAGGAGGTTCTCGCCGCTCACGCTCCCGAGGTCCAACCGGACGGTCGGGACCCCGAGCGTATTGCCCGAGAACGTGGTGTCCAGGGTCCAGCTCTGGAAGGGCAGCTCGTGAAATACGTTGAAGTTCCCGAGTCGCTCCGAACAGCAGTCCGTACGGTTGTAGATGTTGACCCCCGTGATCGTATGCGGGGCTCCGAGGTCAACGAGCCACCAGTCACCCAGGTTGCAGTTGCTATGCGTCACCGATTGATCCCAGAAGTTTCCGTCGGTGTTGCCGTCGACCGCCAGCTGCGGGCCGTCGTTGAGCCCGGCCAGGCTCGAAGATTGGTGGGCGACCGGATTGCAGCCGGGACCGCTCAGGATCGCCGGGATCTGGTTGGCCGGGTTCAGGCAGATCAGCGAATTGTCTGTCTCGTTGTAGCCGGCCATCAGGCCGGTTGCCGCCCCCAAAACGAAGGGGCAGACGTGCATCCGGGTGTCATCGTACGTGCAGCGGTCGACGTACGAGGTCGAGCCGTTCACGGTCGACGTCAGCACCGTGGAGCTCTGGCAGGCGACGGTGTTGAGGTCGGCGTGAAACCCAACCATCACGGAGCCCGTCACGCTGTTGCAGTTCCACGTGTTCCCGGTGCTCGAGTTGGCGCCCAAGAACTTCGGTCCGGTCAGCGCCGTTTGCACGCACTTGAACACGTTCGTACCAATGTTCGCGCCAATCATCGCGTAGCCGTCGGGACAGCAGTGCATGAAGATCCCTCCGACCGTGCAGGCGGTGCCGCCGTCGTAAATCTCGTTCGCGCCCCCATAAAACGCTGTGGCCGCCGGATCCTGGGAGAATCCGAATCCCTGAAGGTTGCCGCCCGTGTCGCCCACGGCGGGCAACAGCCCCCCGAAGGAGGTCGAGTACCTGTCGGAGGCCGACGCGTTCACGTACAAGCGATACGGAACGACGTTCGCGGTCGGCCCGAAGTCGTACTGTTTCGTGAACAGGAACGCGGGCGCCGTGTTGGCGCCCGAGACGTCAGGCTGGTCCGCCACGGTCGCGTAGCCGGAAGCCAGGAACGCCGCCTGATCCTGCGGATTGGCCACCACGAGGTAGTCGCCTGCCTGCGAGTTGAAGATCTGCGCCTGCGTCGTTCCAGGCACGTTGAAGCGGAGAAACGCCGCGTCCGTCCGCACGGGAAAATAGCCGTGCAGCAGCAAATGTCCGACGGCACTGATCGTATCTAACGACACGATTGGCGCGCTGAGCGAAACATGATCTCCGGTCGCAGGGTTGGTGAGCCACCAACCGGGGACGTAGGGCGTGTTCGCGAGCGCTCCGACGACGTTACCCGCCGAGTCCCTGAATCCGCCGAAGATGAAGCCCTCCGTCCGGACGAACACGTAACCGGCCGCCAGCGCCGCCACCTCCGCGTCAGGGTTCGAGGTCGTGAAGTTGTCCTGGCGCGCGGAGTTCCAGAAGAGGTTGAGCGGGATCGTTCCCGGCTGCTGCGTCGGATACACGTAACCCTCGACGCGAACGGCGCTGTACCCCGCCGCGGTGGCGTCGTTGAAGCCGGCGGTGGTTGCCGTCGTGAAAAAATCGCCGCGGGACGAATTCCAGTACAGCACGAGGGGCACGGTCTGCGGCGCCTGCTTGGTGTAGATCCAGCCTTCCGAGTAGGTCCATCGATAGGCCGACGGGTCCGCGAAAGATCGGTCTACCGAGGTGCCGGTGAGGTGGTCGGAAGACAAGGAGTTCACGGCCGTCGCGAGCTGTGCGAAGGCGCCGTACCGCGCGCCATAGGCAATCTGGGCGCCCCAGATGTCCCAGAAATCCAGGTCGTTGCCGCTGAAGCCCGTGGAGGGACAGTCCTCCCCGATCATGATCGAATGCAGGTCAATGGGCGTGTCGAGATAGTTGCCTCCGTAGATGGTCACCATGTCCGTGCACGACCCTGTGAAATCTGGACGGTCCATCTCGTGCGCGAAGCCGAGAGCGTGTCCGAACTCGTGAATCACAACGGCGGCGGGCACGGCCCCGGTCGAGGGGCTTTCGATATCGACGCGGATCTGGATGTCGGTCGATGCGTTCGGCCCCTGGTAACCGGGCCCCGGATTTGTTGCACCGGCCGGGGTGAGCCCCCTGACTGGGTCAATGTGGGTGACGAGATGGACAACGATCATCCCGTTCCTGTTGGCGCCGCACGTCCCGAAGCCGCTGAAGTCGATCTTCGCGACCGCGCTCCAACTCTTCATCAGCTCGGCGCGCAGGCGCACGACGTCGTCTGCGAAATGCGTCGTCGCGTTGGCGACGTTCTGATCGAAGCAGACCGGGATGCGCACGACGCCGTCGCTGTCCGCCGGCCATTTCGGGAAGGCGAGGTACAGGGGCGCGCTGACCTGCACTTCATCGTTTCCTTTCGTGCCGGACGGCCCGCAAGCGGCGACGGCCGATGCCGCGGCCAGCAGGGCGCCGAACGTCGTCGTGGTCTTGCGCGTGCTCATTGATTTCCACATGTCGCCTCTCCAAACGTTTGCGTCGTTACAGGAGCCGGGTCGACCGGACGTCGTGCCAAGCCGCACACCATGAATGACCAGTTGCCCGACGCTGGTACATACGGGCGGTCGCGCGAAATTGGCCGCCCAAATGACAGGGCATTTGCTCCACCGCCAGCACGCGGGGGCGACAGGGGCTGTTACGCGCCGTCGCTACGACGTGAACATCACGGCGAGCACACGAAAGACATGACGCAGCCGACGCAGCAGGTTCCGCCGTTCGCGACGGACAGGTGCATGTTCAGATCGGCGTGCGCCGTTCGTCCGTATAGAGACCGAGTGGCAATTCGCGAGGGCGTTGCATGCCGCTTTGGTCGTGGCGGTGGAGCATGCCGGACCGCCATCGCTGTCCCCGCTGCCGACGCTATACCGCACTGCCACCAGCGCCGCCCGCGCCGATCGTTCCGCCGGTACCGTCCGGACCTCCTGCGCCTGAACCGGCGGCGCCCGGACGATAGGACCGACGCCCGAAGCGATCGCCGGGGCGCGCCAGAGGCGGGTGCTGACCGTGCTCGATGAGGGCAGACCCGCCTCCTCACCTTGAAACGATTCGAGCGCAAATCGTTTCGAACCCGCCTATCGAGAGAATACAACCCAAGAACTTCGTGGAGCTGAACGGGATCGAACCGTCGGCCTCCTCAATGCCATTGAGGCGCTCTCCCAGCTGAGCTACAGCCCCGTGCGGTGACTTAACTAGCAGCCGCGGGCGTCCAGGTCAACGCGCGCGATTTTTGGCGCCGGCGCGCTCCGGTATATAAGGAAGAGGCGCGGGATGGACGTTTTCGACGCAATTCGGACGGAGCGATCGTCGGGTAAGGTGTTCGCCGGGACGACCAGCGGGGCCAAGTCGGTGGTGGCGCTGGCCGGCGCGTTCGGATTGAAGGGCGACGCCAGCCTCTACCACCAGATCGACGCCGAGCTGGCGCGCGCCATCCTGGTCGCCATCCTGCACCGCGATCTGGCCTACGGAAACCGACTGCTGTCGCTGTCGCGCGCCGAAGATCTGGCGGGGCAGGTGATGCAGCGGTTCAAGGGCCCGAGCGTCCGCTTCCTGACCAACGGCCAGTTCAAGCATGGGGCCGCGGCGGCCCTGGTCCTGTCGCGCTGGGATCCCGCGACCGACTCGACGTTCGACACCGGCGTGCTGATGCTCGGGACCGCCGAGGCCGGCTGCGTCTGGGTCGCCGAAGAAGACTGAAAAGAAGACTGAAACGAAGACTGAGACAGCGGCAACCTGGCGTCGTCCGTACCGATATGAAGAAGCAGCGGTACTTCGAATTCGTCCGCGGCCGCTCCAAGAAGTTCTGGAGCGTCGCTTGGGAGGGCACGCTGGTGACGGTCCGGTTCGGGCGGATCGGGACGGACGGCCAGGTGAAGCACAGAAGGTCTCCGACGGAGGTCGAAGCGAAGCTCCAAGCCGAGGGCCTGGCTCGCGGCAAACTGGCCAAGGGCTATCGCGAAAAGAAGCCGCCCGCCAAGGCGGCCGCGCGCACAGCGGCGCGCGGCGGGGCCGCGGGCTTCGCCGCGCTGGAGGCCTCACTGGTGCCGGAAACATCGTTCGGCGCCGACGAGAGGCGACGGAAGCTCGGACCCGGCTGGGAGAAGAAGGTGCGGAAGGCGACTGGGCTCGCGCGCCTGCCACCGAGCTACATCGAATACGCCGCCCGGTTGCGCGGCGTCGGTGAATGGGTGGTGCGGCGGAAGCAGAAGCGGCTGCCCACCTGTCTCGAGGTGCGCATCAAGCCCTCGTCGTTCGACCACGAGCGCAAGCTCCTGGTGACCGTGCTCGACATGGCGGCGGAGTACAACCAGGCCGAGCTGGCCGCGAAGTGGCGCCACCTGGTGGTGTTCGGCACCGACACCTCGCGCTGCTTCTTCTGCTGGGATCCGTCGCGGATCGATCGGCGCGGAGAGCCCGCCATCGTGCTGCTCGACAATTACGGGGTCGTCAAGGTGACGACCATCGCGAAGGATTTGTACGAGCTCTTGGGCAGCTACCGGCAGCGGCGCGAAGCCGACCTCGGATGAGTCCGCGTCAGCGCGGGAACAGGCTCTCGAACTTGCCGTCGCCGCGCAGGCGGTCCCAGTCGTTCGACAGGTAGAGGTCGCGCAGCGCGAAGCGATCGCCGCGGCCGGGGCCGGGGTGCAGCGCCAGCACTTCCAGCTCGGCGAGGGCGGCGCGCGTCTCGCCCAGGGCCGCGGCGCATTGGGCCAGCGCGACGCCGTTGGATTGATCGGCGCGCTCGGCCTCGGTGACGTGCGCGCGCGCGAGGCGCGCCGCTTCAATCTCGCCGCCCGTCGCCAGGGTCGCGCAGAGCAGGAGGTGAATCTCGGCGTCGCCGCCCATCCGCTGGCCGGCGCCGCCCGCGCCCGCGCGCAGCGCCTCGCGCAGGCGATCGCGGGTGCGGGCGTACAGCGCAGGCGGCACGCGTTCCAGCACGGCGCGCGCGGTCAGCAGCTTCGAGCGCAGCTGGCGCGCCTCGTCGAGCGCGTCGGTGCGGCGCGAGAACGGATCGCGTCCGAAGCGGCTGCTGATCCCCGTCGCCGCGCGCACGCGTGACGCCAGCATCTGCGAGCGCTGGCGCTCGCGCTCGGCCTTCATCACGGCCAGGTCCAGCGCGCGCGACGGTTGCAGGCGCGCGGCCGCGGTCCACTCGTTGACCGCCTCCCGGTAGAGCGCGGCCGCGTCGGCCCAGCGCTGCTCGGCGTCGGCGGCGGCCGCCTGCGCGTAGAACTTGCCCGGCACGCCTCGCTCGAGCGGCGCGCCGACGCCGACGGTGACGACGACCGCGGTGGTGCGACCCGGGGGGAGAAGAACGGCGGTGTTATCCGCCGCGTGAACCACGGCGAGGAGAGTGAGGGCGCGCCACACGGCGACGTCATTCTAATAGGGCCTCGGGCCCTTTCTACGGGTTGTAACAGGTGCAGTCGCCCTCGCCGTTGCACGGCGTATTCGTCGGCGCGTACATGCACGACACGCCGTTGCAGCAGGGGACATCGCTGTTGCAGTTCTGGCCGAGGAGCCCGCACAGGATGCCGCCGTCGCCGCCGGTCGGCCGCGGCGGGACGCAGGTGCCGCTGGGAGCGCCCGCCTCGATGAAGCAGACCAGCCCGGTGCAGCAATCGCCGGTGGCGGTGCACGTGCCGCCCGATTGCACGCAGACGGTGCCGCCGTCGGGCGTGCTGCCGAGACAGCGGTAGGTTCCCGTCGAATCGGGGACGCACGGGGAGAGGTTGCAGCACTCCGCCGACGTCGCGCAGGTGTCGCCGGCCTTGCGGCAGCAGTTCGGGTCGGTGCCCTTGAAGACACCGGTCCCGCCGTCGCCGCCGCTGCAGGTGCCGCTGCCGAGGCAGCGCGGCAACCCCAGCCGGTCGAAGGCGCAGCACTGGACCTTGGGACTGACTGGGCACTCGCAGTCGCTCTGCGAGTTGGTGCAGGCGTTGCCGCCGCCGAGCTTGCAGATGCCGCCCGGCACCTGGTTGCTGTGGTTCTGCGCGCAGATGCCGATGCTGATGTCCGTCGGGCCGGTGACCGGGTTGCAGCTGACGTCGCCGGTCGCGCCGCCGCAGCATTCCGCCGAGCTGGTGCAGAGGCTGTTCAGGATCTTGCAGCCGAGCCCCGGCTGGCAGACGTCGACGCCGGTCAGCGCCCACGGGCCGCAGATCCGGCTGCAGCAGCTGCCACAGCCGTTGCAGATGGTGCCGTCGTGGGAGCAGTTGCCGGCGCCCATCGTGCCCGGGTTCTGGCAGGTGCCGAGCGTCGCGCCCGCGGCGCGCTGGCAGTACCCGCTGCAGCAGTCCGTATCGCGCCCGCAGATGTCGCCCGGCTGGATGCACCACGACGCGCCGAGCGCGCACTTGCCGTTGGTACAGAGGCCGGAGCAGCAGGTCGTGGTCGTGCCCGCGTCCGCCCCGCACGGATTGCCGGCGGTCGCGCAGGTGGTGTTGAGCGGCTTGCACGTGCCGCCGCTGCAGGTGCCGCTGCAGCACGACGCCGAGCTGGTGCAGGTCTGATTGTCGGCGACGCAACTGGGCGCCGACGAGCAGACGCCGCGCGCCGTGTCGCACTGCAGGTTGCAGCAGTCCGTGGCCACGGCGCACGAAGTGCCCGGATCGTTGCAGCTCGAGACCGACGAGCTGCATTTGTGGCTGACGGGATCGCAGGCGTGCGAGCAGCACTCGGTGTTCGAGGTGCAGGCGGCATCCGCGACCGTGCAGATCACGCCGGTGCCGGCGGCGCCGGCCGTTCCCCCGGCGCCCGCGACGCCGCCGGTCCCGCCCACCGAGCCGGCGCTTCCGCCGCTGCCGGCTGCGCCCGTGCCCGCGGCGCCCGCGGTTCCGCCG
>DATFXS010000156.1:0-7631 GCA_035315605.1 Polyangia bacterium | reverse complement strand
CCCGCGCCCGCCGCGGCGCCCGCGGTCCCGGTGGTGCCGGCCGCGGCGCCCGCGGTCCCGGTGGTGCCGCCGCGTCCCGCGGTCCCGGATGCCGAGCCGCCGGTTCCCCCGGAGCCGGACGTCGTGCCAGCCGTTCCGCCGGAGCCGGACGTCGTGCCGCCCGTGCCGGTCGCCGAGCCGCCGGTGCCGGGATTGCCCGCGCTGCCGGTCGTGCCCGCGGTCCCGGTGGTGCCGGCGGTGCCGGTCGTCCCCGCGGTGCCGTTGCTGCCCCCATTGCCGGGCGATCCGCTGCCCCCGGTGCCTCCGCTGCCAGATCCGCTGGAGCAGGCAGCCGCCAGCGTCGCACAAGCCAAGACCACGATTAGTTTCCTATGTTCGTTGCTCACAGTCGGCCTCCGTGGGGTTCCCGGAACTCGCCCAGAATGCCCGTTAATACGGGCGTGTAAAGGACGTTTATTTATGTCCCGGAGGGGGCGGATTCGTCACGGTTTTTCTCCGGTAGAGTCGGATCCGATGGGCGTCATTTATGTGGTGCGGCCGCTGGACCACGAGATAGCGCACTGGCTCTCTGGCCAGGGCGTCGACTGCCCGAGCGGCCAGTGGGGGCGGGATCCGACGCTCGCCGAGGTGCGCGCGGTCCTGGGCGACATTTCCGACGTTCGCTATCACCAGACGGTAGGCGGGGCTACCGGGGGCTGGCTGATCGACGTGATGCACCGGACGGATCCGGCGAAAGGGCGCTGGACTTCGATCCGATCCAGCGGCGGCGCGGCCGACCGCGCCCCGATCGCCTTCTACAAGGGGTGGTCGGATCTGGTCGTCGAGATCGTGCACGGGCTGAGCGCCCGCACGGGTCCGCTGGTGGTGTTCCCGGATACCGGCTCGACGCCCCTGCCGATCTGGGCGGCGCGCCCGCTGGCGGATGCCCTGTCGATCGTGCAAGCCGAATGGTAAAGGCATTCACCGTGACGCGCGCCGAGCTGGTCCAGTTCCTCCGTCGATACAGGCTGGCCGTGCAGGCCTCGGTCGCGCGCGGCGGGGCCCCCCAGGCGGCGGTCATCGGTTTCGGCGTCAGCGACGCGTGCGAGATCGTCTTCGACACGGTCACCACCACGCGTAAGTACGCGAACCTCGCCGCCGACCCGCGCATCGCGCTGGTGATCGGCTGGGACCACGACATGACGGCGCAGATCGAGGGCGTCGTCGACTTTCCGACGGGCGACGAGCTGGCGCGCGTGCGCGAGGTCTACTTCGCCGCCTATCCGGACGGCCGCGACCGCCTGGCCTGGGCCGGGATCACGCACGCCCGCGTCCGCCCGACCTGGGTGCGCTTCAGCGATTTCACCAAGGACCCGCCGCTGATCGTCGAGCTGGCAGGCGACGCGCTGGCGTCGGGCTGAGAAGACGAATGTAGAGCCAGCCGAACGACGAGCGTACTCATAGAATGCAGGAGCCAAGACAATCGATGACCAAGCTGTCGCGGATCGGAATCGCGTTCACAGTCGGCGTCGGGTGGAGCGTGGTCGGGTGCAGCGGTGGCGCACTGAAGTTGCCGTGGGACGGCGGGGGCGGCGTGGATGCGGCGGTCGGTACGCCGGTCGTCATATCGACGACGAACCGCCGGGATCGGACGACGACCCTGTCCGTGAACTACTGGCAGTGGGCGCCGACCTACGGCGACTACACGACCGGCACGGACGCCCTGGTGGCGGCGCTCCGGCCGGGCCTGATGCGCGTCGGCGGATACAACAACGACGCGAATGTGCCCGATCCGTTCGACGACGCGCAGATGGATCGCGCGGTCGCGTACGCGCGCGCCATTGGCGCCGAGCCGCTCATCCAGGTGCCGCGGCTGGCGAACGCGGCCGGCGCGCCGTCGACCGCGGACGACGCCGCGGCGATGGTCCGTTACGCCAACGTCACCAAGGGCTACGGGCTGAAGTACTTTTCCGTCGGCAACGAGCCGGATCTGTATGACTCGATGGGGTTGCCGTCCGATTCGACGATGCCCGCGATCCCGGGCTACAGCCCGGCCGACTTCTGCACGGCGACGCGCGCCTACGTGACGGCGATGAAGGCGGTCGACCCGACGATCAAGATCGTCGGCCCCGACCTGGCGTACAAGTACCAGATCGGGAACGGTAACTACGACTGGCTGTCGCCGATCCTGCAGGACTGCGGCGACCTGTTCGACATCGTCGCCATCCACCGCTATCCGTACTCGGCGGACCAGGCGTTCGCGCAGTCGGCCGCCAACGACGCGGCGGCGTTTCGCGGCGTGGTCGGCAACGTGCGTACCGCGATGGATTCGGCCGGCTACACCGCGACGCCGCTCGCGATCACGGAGATGAACGTCGCCTACAACGCGACCACCTGCGTGCACGACGCGTCGCCGGGGACGGTCGGGTCGGCGCTGTGGCTGGCCGACATCCTCGGGACGTCGATCGACCTCGACATCTGGACGTCGGCGATCTGGAACATCAGCGACACGCAGGACTGGTCGCTGGGGATGATCGGCGGCCCGCCTGCCCACCAGCCGCGGCCGGAGTACTGGACCTACGCGCTGTACGCGGATCACTTCGGGTCGACGCGGCTCGATCCGCCGGCGTCGCTGCCGTCCGGCGTGCGCGTCTACGCGAGCCGCAACGCCGCCGACGACACGACCCAGCTGATCGTCGTCAACTGGGGCGCGGCGCCCGCGCCGTTGCACTTCGAGGTCAGCGGTCTGGCGACGGAGGCGCCCGCGCTGACGTACAGCTTCCCGGCCATGTCGCTGGGCGCCGTCGAGATGAAAGATGGCGCCGGCGCCTTCGCCTGGACTTACGGCGAGACGCAGCGCCAGCGCGGCGTCGGTCCCGAGCCGCTGCCCTACGAGGGGGAGCACTCCGGCGGCGGCGACGCCGGCGCCGGCGACGGGGGCGCAGCCGGCAAGATGCCGGGCACCAACTGCCCGACCAGCGACGGCGGCCTCGTCTGCCCGCAGGTCGCGCCGACCACGCCGGTCATCACATCGATGGGGACCGGAAGCGGCAGCTCGCTGATGTTCGGTCCCGCCCCACAGCACTGGGGGTCGTACAGCTACGCAGGGCCCGGACAGGTCGCACCGACGGGCGTGGCCACGTCAGACGGCAACGGAATCATGATCGCGGGCGGCTTCACCGACACCGTCACGCCCGACGCCAACTATTCGGGCCTCGGCCTCTTCTTCTCCAGCTCGAGCTGCCTCGACGGGTCCGCGTACACGGGCGTGAAGTTCGACTTCGCGGGCGACCTCGGCAGCTGCCTGCTGGGGCTCGGCGCGTCGTTCAGCGGCGACCTGAGCCCGGGCGACGATCCGAACCGCGGCGCCTGCCCGTCGCCGACGGCCGGGAGCTGTTACGGACCATCCGCCGACGTCACGGCGGCCGCGCTGGCGGCGACGCCGGCCGCGCCGACGATCAAGGTTCCGTTCGCGTCGCTCGCCGGGGGCGTCCCGATCCCGACGTTCGACAAGGCGAACATCGTCACCGTGCAGTGGCAGCTGTCGGCGAAGCTGGGCGCCGGCGCCGACGGTGGCAACGCCTGCGCGACCGCGTTCACCGTTTCCAACGTGTCGTTCTACTAGGAACCCTCGGAGGGTTCCTCACCTCCCGCGACGGGCTCGGTCGGGCAAAGCCCGAACTCCCCCACGCGATCTACTGACAGGGCGCGGCCGCGCGCAGGTGATATACCCCGCGCATGCGCGCTGCTGCTCCCTTGCTTTGTGTTGTCGCCGCGCTCGCCGCGTGCGTCGTGCGCGAGCCGGGTGATCCGACGACCTCGCGTTCGTCCGCGCTGACGCTGACGCTGACGGCGGCCGCCGACACGTTCATCAACAGCGCCTCGCCCGACAACAACAACGGCGCCAGCCCGTCCATCTACACCGGCACGAACGGGATGAGCGGGCTGATGCGGGGGCTGATCCGGTTCGCGCCACCGGCAGAGCTGCAGGGGCGCATCACCGTCAGTCGCGTCACGCTGACGATGGTGACGCGCGGTCTCAGCATCACCGAAACCAGTCCGCCCGCGGCCGCGACCGAAACTCTCCAGGCCGTCGGCGTCGACTGGACGGAGGGCACCGGGTTCGGTGACAGCTCGACGATGAACACGGTCGGGCAGGCCTGCGGCACGACGGGCGCGACCTGGAACCAGCCCGATTGCACCGGCGGGACGAGCTGGGCGGGCGGCTCGGTCGCGCCGTCGCTCAGCGGGACGGCGGCCGTGCCCGCAATGGTCGAGGCGACCGTCACCTGGGATTCGGACGCGGGAAACGCGCGTATGGTGGCCGACGTCCAGTCGTGGATCGACACGCCGGCCTCCAACCACGGCTGGCGAATCATGAGCGAGACGGAGGGGATGGCCGGGAAGGCCCAGCGCTTCTATTCGCGTGAGGTCGCGGGCAAGGGTCCGACGCTCACGATCACCGCCGCCTGCACCGATCCGGACGCGGGCGACTCCTGCACCGACGCGGGCTCGGGCGGTGCGACCGGAACCGGCGGCGCCGGAGGCGGAGGCTCCGGCAGCAGCGGGACAGGCGGCGTCGGCGCGAGCGGCGGCGGCGGGAGCGGGGCGGGCGGACGCGGAGGCAGTGGCGGCACGGGTGGCCTCGGCGGTGGCGCTGGCAGCGCCGGGACGGGTGGCGGTGGCGGAACCGGCGGGGGAGGAACCAGCGGCAGCGCTGGCAGCGGCGGGACCGGCGGCGACGCTGGCAGCGGCGGGACCGGCGGCAGCGCTGGCAGCGGCGGGACCGGCCGCGGCGGGACTGGTGGCGTCATCGGCGGCGGAGGAACCGGCGGTGGAGGAAACCACGGCGGCACCGGGAACGGGGGTGGCTGCTCGTGCGCGCTCTCCGAACGAAGCGGGCGCTGGCCGGGCACAGAAGCCTTCGGCGTCGCCGCGCTCGCCTGGCTGACGCTGCGGCGGCGCCGGCGGGCCGGATGACGCCGCCGTCGCGTTACTGGCAGCCGTTCCAGTCGCTTCCGTCGCAGTCCTGATCGCGGCCGTCGCCGCAGATCTCGGGTGCGCCCGGATAGATCGTGGCGTCGTGGTCGTCGCAGTCCATGCAGAACGGACGCCCGTCGCCGTCGGCGTCCGTCGCGCCGGCAGGCGCCGCCCGGCAATCCAGCCAGGCGCGTAGGCTGTCGACGCGCGTGGTGATCGCGGAGCGCAGATAAGTGACCGCGCTCAGGTGGTTGTCGAAGCTGAACGGCCGCGTCGGGTCGGCGGCAGCCGCGTCGCGAATCTGCGCCGCGAAACCATCCAGCAGGTCGGGAAGCTGCGCGGCGACGTAGCCGTCGAGCGCGCGTCGCAGCGCGGCCACATAGCGGTCCAGCCAGAGCGGGCTCTTGATGACGGCCGCGTAGTGGGGCTGAGGCGGGTAGTCGGAGACCACGCCGCCCCACGAGTAAAGGGGATCGACGTGCGGATCGAGCCAGTCCATGCAGGTGTCCAGATCGTGGGGAACCCAGAGCCAGCCCCGGGTCGGGTGGTCGTAGAGGAAGAAGTTCCAGTGACCGATCCAGTAACCGTCGGGGTCGGCCAGCACCGCCTCCGCCGCCCACTCGAGCAGGGCCTCATCCATGTCGGCGATCGTGGAGATCGCCTCCGTGTCGGTCGCCGCCCAGAACGCGGCGATGCCCGGGTGGGGGAGGCCCATGGTGTCCGTGTTGGTCGCCAGCGTCTTCCCCGCGTCCCAGAGGTCGGCGTCCGGCGCCTCCGGAAAGACGCGCTTGGTGAACTCCTTGTCCGGCCGCTCCAGGTTCGTGTAGAGGCCGTAGTAGGCGCCGTTGATGAACAGGCGCGCGCTGTTCGCGCATTCGGCGGGAAGGCCCAGCGCGCGCAGGTAATTGAGCGCGAGACGCTGGTGCAGGTACGTCTGATCGATGCGCGGCATGTCCAGCTCGACCTTGCGCAGTCCGTGAAAGCGCTGTTTGCCGTCGACCCCATCGAAGGCGATCACGAACTGCATCTTGGGATCGGGATCCGGCTGGGATTGCCACCACGACGACCAGCCCTTCAGCCGGATCAGCGTGTTCGGCACGACCTCATCGCCGTAGCGGAACTCGGCGACCGGGTGATACGGGTGGTAGTCGAGCCCGGCGTTCAGGTTCTGCTGCATCGTATAGAAGTCGTTGACGATCGCGTTCCAGTCGGCGGGCGCGATCTGGATCTGGTAGGTGGGCAGCAGATCGTCCGAGAAGATGTCGGCGCACGCGCCCGGCGCGCCGGACCCGCTGGCGCCGCCCGTCGATCCGCCGCCGCTGCTGCCGCCTCTGTTGCCGACCGAGCCGCCCTGGCCGACGGTCTCGGAGATCGCACCGCCGTCCGCCAGCAACGGCCGTCGCGTCCGGTCGCCGCACGCGGCCGCCGCGGCCAGCATGCCCACCACTACCAACAACCCCCTGCGAGACAGCGACGACCTCCTCGTGACCGGAACCGCTCGTTGTTAGAGGCAACGCATGTACCAGCGGCGGCAGGGCGGCGACCCGGCGCGATCGGCTCCGGCCCGTGTCCCACGCGTAACCGCGTCCCGGGCCGTCGTTACTCGCCGCACAAAGCCCAAGGATTTCCAATCGACGAGCTTGCTTCGTAACCGTTGTTGCCCAAAAAGAGACAGTGCGACCCCCGAGAATTCGGACCCCGGCGGCAATTCCAACATTGCGGAAATGGGCGATTTCTTGGCAAAAATCGTGTTGATCGTGTCGGGAACAGGCGTACTTTCGGCGCGTTCCTGCCATTAGTAAGGGGAGAGGGTCCGATGTCGCTTCGCCGTTCGTTCTTGATGTTGATGGTCATGGTTGCGTTGCCTTCGATCGCGGCGCGCGCGCTCGCGCGGCGGTCGGGTTCGGTCGGACCGGCGGACGAGCCGCAGGTCCGCGAGCTGCTCTCCAAGCTGGCGGCCGCGTCCGGGACGCCTGAGCCGGAAGAGCGCACCGAAGCCGATCTGATGTACGAGGCGATGCTGCGCTGGAACGGCGAGCCGGCCGACAGCAAGACGATCGACCGCGTGCTCGACCAGTCGAAGAAGGATGCGGCGCGGACCAAGCGGGTGATGGTCGACAAGGTCCGTCACATGTTCTGGAAGGATCCGTTCTCGGACGATCCGCACCGGCTGATCCCGGTGCGCCAGGAGGACCGCGATCTGCTCGATTCGTACGCGCGCAAGTCGGAGCGAAGCGGGGCGCGAGAGGCGCGTGCGGCGCGGGAGCCGCGCGACGAGGTGACGCGGCTGCGCGAGGAGGTGTCGCGTCTGCGCGCCGAGAACGCCCGCATCCGCGAGCGCGCCGACGCGGCGAGCGGCGGCCAGTGCGTCGCGGATTCCTCGAGCAGCGACGAGCGTCGCCACCGCCGCCACGTGCTCGACGGCAGCACCGGCGGATCGGTGCACTCGCACCATGGCGGGCGGCCGGCGGCCCAGATCGCGCTCGTCTCCACGGCGATGACGACGGCCGAGGACTACACGCCGCCCTCTCCGTCCCCGAACGTGATCCCCGCCCACGGCATCATCATCGAACGCCTGCCGTCTCCGCCCGCGCCGCCGGTCGAGTCCGGCCGCCGCCACGGCTCGCGCGTCCGCTAAGCGGTTCTAAGCGGGGCGGCGCGCTGCTCGCTGC
>DATFXS010000155.1:0-4341 GCA_035315605.1 Polyangia bacterium | reverse complement strand
CCCCCGCCGAGAACGCCTTCCCCGCGCCGGTCACGACCACCACCCGCACGTCGTCGCCGCGCTTGACCTCGTCGGCCAGCCCGGCGAACGCCTGCGCGAGTCCCCCGACCAGCGCCTCCGACAGCGCATTGGCGGCGTCCGGTCGATTGAGCGTCATGAACGCCGCGCGCGCGCGCCGCTCGACGAGCACCAGATCGCTAGATGGGTTCGCCACGGGGCCCCCCGAACGGTATCACAGGCCCGTGTCGTTACGCGGCGTTGCGCGGCTGGAGGTCCGTCTCATTCGCACGACGCCGGCGTTGCGCCTCGACGCCGCTTCGAGGGGCCCACGCGCGGAACGAGCGTTGGCTCTCGGACGAGCGGGAGGGACGGCTGTTCGGTCGGCCGGAGCGTAGGCGGCCGCTCGGATCGTTGCGGCCGACGGGATTCCGAGCTTGCTCGCGGAGGCCGGCCGAACAGCCGTCCCTCCCGCCCCCGCCGAAGAGTTGACCGAGTGGAGCGTCAGCCGGCGCTGGCGCGCGAGCGGGCGCCGATGGCGGCGCGGTAGTACTTCGATGGCACTTCGTGGCCGACCAGCGTCGACGCGAGGCGCGCGCAGTCGACCAGGCGATCCAGGTCCACGCCGGTGCGCACGCCCATCCCCTCGAGCATGTAGACGACGTCCTCGGTCGCGACGTTGCCCGATGCGCCGGGCGCGTACGGGCAGCCGCCGAGGCCCCCCAGCGCCGCGTCGACGGTGGTGATGCCCATCTCGACGGCGACCAGGATGTTGGCCAGCGCCGTGCCGCGCGTGTCGTGAAAGTGCACGGCCACCTCGGGCTTCGGGATCTCCGCCAGCACGCGCGACAGCACGTCGCGCACCTGCCGCGGGTTGGCGACGCCGATCGTGTCGCCCAGCGAGATCTGATAGCAGCCGAGCTCGCGCAGCGCGCGCGCCAGCTCGACCGCCCGCGCCGGATCCACCGCGCCCTCGTAGGGACAGCCGTAGACCGTCGACACGTAGGCGCGCACGCGCAGCCCCGCCGCTAGCGCCGGCGGCACGGTGTCGCGGAACGCCGCCAGCGTCTGGGCGATGGTCTTGTTGATGTTCTTCTTGTTGTGCGTCTCGGACGCGGACATGAAGACCGCGACCTCTGTCATGCCGGCGCCGATCGCCGCATCCAGCCCCTGCCGGTTCGGGACCAGCGCCGAATAGATGAGGCCCGGCTTGCGCGCGATCCGCCGCGACACCTCGCCGCCGTCGGCCAGCTGCGGGATCCACTTCGGATTGACGAAGCTGGTGATCTCGATGGCGCGCAACCCGGTCTCGGACAGCGCATCGATCAGCTGGACCTTGTCGTCGGTCGGCACCATGCGCGACTCGTTCTGCAGGCCGTCGCGCGGGCCGACCTCGTAGAGCGTGACATCGGGTGGCAGCTGATCGAACACCGGCCCTAATTTTACCACGCGCGTCACGCCCGCCCCGGAACCACCCCCCGAAGCTACTCCCGAAGTTACTTCGGCCTGAGCAGCTGGAAGAGATCGCGGGTCCGCGCGTAGCTGGGACCGCCCATGCGACCGATCGCGTCGAGACGGCCGAGGTCCAGGCGCCCCTCGACGACCAGCTCGTCGCGCACGTGCCAGAGGAGGATCTCGCCGACGATCACCGCGGTGCCCGCGCGCCCGACCTCGACGATCCGATCCAGCCGGCACTCCATCGCCACGGGCGCCTCTTCGATGCGCGGCGCCGCCACCCGATCGCTCGCCACCTTCGTCACGCCCGCCACCGCGAACTCGTCGGTGCCGTAAGGAACGTCGCGCGACGTCGCGTTCATCTGGTGCGCGAGCGCGTCGTTGACGACGTGGATGACATATTCGCCCGTGCGTTCGATGTTGCGCCAGGTGTCCTTGGGCGGCCGCGTGCCGTCGGGCTGCCGCTTGCGCCGCGCCACGCAGATGAGGCAGCTGGGCGGATCCGACGACACGCCCGTGAAGAAGGAAAACGGCGCCAGGTTGGCAGAGCCGTCCTCGTTCAGCGTCGACGTCCAGGCGATCGGTCGCGGCAAGATGGTCGCCACCTGCCAGGCGTAGGCGGCGTCGGACGACAGCGCGGCCGGATCGACCTTCACGGCAACAGCCCGGCCACCAGCTCGTCGGTGACGTCGTTCAACGTGTCGACGACCACGTCGGCCGGCGAAAGATCGTAGCCCGCGAAGTTGCCGGCGCGCACGGCGATGACGCGGGCCCCGGCGGCGCGCGCCGACAGGATCCCCGGCGTCGCGTCCTCGATCGCGATCGACCGCGCCGCGTTCACGCCCAGCAAGGCGATCGCCTTCTGGTACGGCTCGGGCGCCGGCTTGCCGCGCGCGTAATCCTCTGCCGCGATCACCACCTGAAAGTGGGCGGCCACGCCGATGCCCGCCAGCGCATCCTTCACCTCGCTGGTGCTGGCGCCCGAAACGACCGCCACCTTCGAGGTGCGGGCGATGCGCTCGATCAGGGCGACCGCGCCCGGCAACGCCCGGTACCCGGTCGCCGCCATCAGCGCCCGCTTCTCCTCGACCGCCTCGGCGATCAACTGGGTCAGCCCGACCGGCAGCGCGTGGTTGGTCGCGATGACTTCGTAGATCTCGTTCCACGAGTGGCCGATGACGAAGGCGCGCTCCTCCGACGAAAGCTCGGCGCCGTGCCGGCGCGCGGCCAGCACCACCGATTCGATGTTCTCGCGCTCGCTGTCGACGAGCGTCCCGTCGAGATCGAAGAGGAACGCCTCGGGAGCGCCGGAATTCACGCGACGCTTCTACCGCGTCCGACCGGCCCGGTCACCTTCCGGAAATCATCAATGACCGACGACCAGCACCGTGGGATCAGGCGTCAGATCGTCGTCGGTCCAGTCGATCCGCGATTCGTAGACCGCGAGCGCGTGGTTCAGCCGATACAAACGATCGATCGAACGGTCGACGCGATCCAGGACCGGCGACAGCTCCGGACAGCGCGCCCGGATGATGTGGGCGGACAGCTCGATGGTCTGGAGCGGCGTGTTGGTGAAATCGCGCAGCGCCAGAAACGTGCGGGCCAGTCGCTGGGTGGCGATCGACTCGGTGCGGATGCGCAGCACGCGGCGCGCGAGCGCGACGCTGTGGACGCGATAGCCAAGCATCGCGAGAGCGAACAATGCATAGATGAAGATCACCCACGGCTCCGCGATCGGCAGCCGCCGCTGCAACGCGGGCGGAAACGTCGCGTACCTGAGCAGCACCATGCCGACGAAGCCGCCGATCCCGACGATCCCGGTGGCGAGATCCGGCGCCAGCACCGCGGCGGCGAGCGCGCCAATCTTGTTGGCCTGGAACGGAATCCACCGGCCCGGCGCCGTCGCGTACACGCCGCTCGTGATCCAGAGCGCGATCAGGATGACCAGCGTGTTCAGGAGGAAGACCGTGGTGGCGAGCCGCGCGGTCGGATGACGCCGCCGGGCGAGCATCACGATCACCAGCACCGCGCCCGCGGCGCTGGACAGCAGCGGCGGCCAGGCGGGCATGTCCGGAATGCCGCGGTTGAGCACGAGATCCATCGGCATCCCGATCGCGTTCAGGCAGCACGCCAGCAGGGCGCCGCGCCAGCTGTATTGGCTCCGCTGGGTTTCGTGCGGCGCCGCCGGGATCATTGCGACGCGTGCTCTTCGTAAGGCTGGCCGTCCAGCATCGTCGTCAGCCGGTCCAGCGACACCGGCTTGCTGACGACCTCGGCGTCGCCCAGCCGGCGCGCCTCGACGACCAGAGGATGCGATGCCGCGTGCCCGGTCAGGAAGACGATGCGCCCCTCGAACCCGTGCTTGCGCAGCCAGATGTACGACTCGAGGCCGTTCGGGGCCTCCGGGCCCAGGTTGATGTCCAGGATGGCGACGCCGCAGCGAAGCGCGCGCTCGCCGAGGGCGATCAGGTCGCGGTGGCTCGCGAGCCCGTGGCACTCGCGCGCAAAGATCGTCCTCACCAGGTCGGCGAACGTCGCCCGCAGATCGTCGTCGTCGTCGAGGAACAAGACGTCGCTGGGGTGTCCCATCGCCGATTTATGGATACACCCGCGAAACATCAGCGGCCGTAATGCGTTCACCGACAATTTGCGAGATCAGGGGGGTATTTCTCGGGCATTCTCCTCCACATGCGAATGAGACCGAGCGCGGCAATCTGGGTCCTGTTTGGCGGCGTCGCGGCGCTGTCGTGTTCCAGCGGTGGAATGTCCGGTGGAACCGGCGGGACGGGCGGATCCTCCGGCGGCACGACGGGGACCGCGGGCAACGGCGCGGGCGGCAATGTGGGCATCGGCGGCTCGGCCGGCGGCACCACCGGAAGCGGCGGCTCG
>DATFXS010000154.1:0-5874 GCA_035315605.1 Polyangia bacterium | reverse complement strand
AGGCTGTGCGTGGTTTCGTTGTTCTGTGCCGCTGCGGGACTCACCGCGATGGCATGTGGAGGCGACGACGCAGCTCAAACGACAACCAACAACGCTGGCGGTTCTGGCGGTAGCGGCGGCGGTGGTACCGGAGGCGCTGCGGGTGGAACCGGTGGCGGATCCGCGACTGGCGGTTCCGCTGGAACAGCTGGCGCCTCAGCGGGTGGCGGCGGAAGCGGCGGCGGCGGAACCGGTGGTGGCGGAACTGGCGGCAGCGGTGGATCGGTCGGCGGTCGTGGCGGGACCGGCGGTGGCGGAACAGGCGGTGGCGGAACCGGCGGCGCGGTCGGCGGTCGCGGTGGAAGCGGCGGCGGCGGCACTGCTGGTGGCGGAACCGCTGGCGGTGGAACCGGCGGCCGTGGCGGCAGCGGCGGCGGCGGAACGGCCGGCGGTGGAAGCGGCGGCGGTGGAACCGGCGGCGCGCCTCCGACGATGTTGACTGCGACGATCTCCGATCGCAGGCAGACCTCGGTCCAGCTGACCTGGCCGGTCATGGCCGTGAGCGGCGCCGCGCCGACGGGTTACGACATTCGCGTCGCGCGCGTCCCGATCACCGCCACGAACTTCGACGACACGGCGGCCACGATCACCGAGACCTTCACCGGCACGCCGGCGGCGGTGGGCCAGGCCGACGGACTGCTCGTCAAGAACCTGAACATCGAACAGGACTACTACTTCGCCGTGGCGGGGAAGACCGCGACGACCCGTGGCACGATCATGGCGACGACCACGGCCACGCACGCGTCCTTCCTGACGGTGTCCTTGACGGGGACCGGCACCGACGGTCTCGGCTACGATGTCGACGGCTCCGGTGACTTTGGCCGTGCGAGCGATCTCTCCTTCACGGCGGACGGCCTGTCGGACCTGATCGTCGGCGCCATCAACGGCACGCACGTCCTGGTCTTCTTCGGTCGCAGCGGCGGCTACGCGACCACGCCTTCCATCACGATCACCGGTCCGACGGGATTCGGACAGGCGGTCGCGAACGCGGGTGACGTCGACGGTGACGGGCTCAACGACATCGCGATCGCGTCGGGGCAGGAGGGGGGCGGCAAGATCTACATCTTCAGCCGCAAGAGCCCGCCCGCCTCCTGGGGTACCACGGGGGCCTGGCCGGCCACGCTGACCAGCGCGCAGGCGAACTACGTCATCACGATCGACCAGACGTTCGCCGGCGGCTCCAACACGATCCTCGCCGGCGGGATGAGTCGACTGGGGAACTTCGACGGGATGGGTTCGGACGATCTCGCCATCGGTCTCTCCTCGCACGGCGCGACGATGCTGGGAAGCGTGTTGATCATCAAGGGCAGCTCGACCTTCGCTTCGGGGACCGTGCCGGACGCGACGCGGGCGATCGAGATCGACGGAACGATCGCGGGCGACTTCTTCGGCTCGCAGGTCGCGGGCATCGGTCCCTTCTTCACGGGCGCCGGACCCGGCCTGGTCACCTCTGGCCTTACGGCGACCTATGCCTTCAAGGGACAGTCACCGACCGGCACGCTGACGGCGGCGAGCGCGGACGACTCTCTGATCGCGTCCGCGGCGATCTCCTACGGCTTCAACCTCGGCTTCCTCGGCGCGGTCGGCGGTTCGGCGGGCGCGATCTCGATCCCCGCGGTCACGGGCACGCCGTCGTTCGTCGATCTTCACCTCGGCACCGCCGCCACGGGGCCGCTGCTCGGGCCCGCGGGCGGCGCGCCGGCGCCGTCGGTCAAGTTCACCGACAGCACCGTCGGCAACTCGTTCGGAATCGTCAACCTGGGCGGAGGGCTCCGGGGAACCTCGCAGGTGGTGTCGATCATCGGCGGAGACACGGTTCCCGATCTGGTCCTGGCCGGACAGGCCGAGGTGGGCGTTCCGGTCTACGTCATCAACGGCGCGGCCCTTTCGACCTTCTCGGCGACGGTGGACGTCGCGGCGGCCCAGACAGCGGTCGTCACCCCGATCGTGAAGGTGAGCGGGGTGGTGCCGACGCCCTGGGCGGGCTACGCCGGGATGAGCGTCATCCCCGACTCGAACATGGACGGCTACGGCGACTTCGCGCTCGGCGAGTTCGCAGCCGGCAAGGCCGGCCGGGTCGTCGTCTTCTACTAACGCTTGTTCGCGTTTGCGCTGTCTGCCGGGTTTGCGGACGGCGAACCTGACCTAGAGCGAACGCGACGTCTCATGGGCGGACTGCCGGTCCCGCCCAGGGACGGCGTCCGCTCGGCGGCTTCCCAGCACGCCGCGGCCGCGGTCGGAATCTGGGCGGTCGTGAAGCGAGACGAGGCGGCGGCGCCGTCCTGGGACCCGCAGTCGCGGATCCTCTTCGCCGGGGATGTCAGGCTCTACAACCGGCGGGAGCTGATCGCAGCGCTTCAGGTGCGGCAGCCCGAGGGGCGCGCCGATCTCGAGCTGGCGCGGCTCGCGTACATGCGTTGGGGCGAGCAGTCGCCGAAACATCTGGTGGGCGACTTTGCTTTCGCCGCCTGGCACGAAGAGTCCCGAAGGCTGTTCGCCGCCCGCGATCACCTCGGCGCGAAGTCGCTTTTCTACCGGAGGCTCCGGGATGGGATCGTGGTGGCGTCCGATGTTCGCCAGATCCTGGCGCTGGTCGATCGGCCTTTCGACGAGGTCGATGCGGACGCGCTCTTCGATTGGTTTTCACGCATTCGCGATCAGCGGCGCACCTTCTTTCGCGGTATCGATTCATTGCTTCCCGGCCACCTGCTGACCGCCGATTCACGCGAAAGCCGCCAGGTCCGCTACTGGATGCCGCCCACCGAGGTGCACCGGGCTTCGTACGAAGAAAACTGCGAAGAGATCCGGACGTTGTTTGAAAACGCGGTCCGGGGACGATTGGAGTCGGACCATCCGATCGTCGCGCATTCGAGCGGTGGCTTCGATTCCAGCACCATGCTGATGGCCGCGGATCGGATCTACCGGCGCGAGCCTGGTCGTCCGCCGCTGATCATGGCGTCGGCGACCGCGCCCGGATATCCGTCCGACGAATCCCGCTACATGGACGCCGTCGCCGCGGCCGTCTCGTTCGAGGGGCGTCGGTGGAACGTCGTCGAAGAGCTGGAGCCGGTCTTCCCCGGCGTTACGGGATCCCGGCCACTTCTGCGTCGTGGCCTTGCCGGCGGCCCCCGGCGCGACTACGAGATCGTGCGCGAGCGGGGCGCGCGCGTTCTGCTGACGGGCTACATCGGTGACGACGTCTGGTACGCGCGGGGCGTGCTGCGAGATCTGGCGCGCCACGGACGATGGTGGCGCGTGGTTTCGAACATCATCCAGCGGGGCGTCGACCCATCCACGCCCGGGCGACTCTTCGATGCCGCCCTGGGTGTTTTTCCTCCCGGGCTGGCCCAGCGGCTGGCAGAGCGCGTCTTCTCGGGCCTTCCGCCTCCGCCCGGATGGATGGGTCCCGCCCTGCTCGAGATCCAACGATCGATCGGTCATCCAGCGGCGCGTCAGATCCCTGGCGTCGAATGGCAGTCACACGTCGTTCACGGCGTCTGGGCGCAGTTGACGGACCCAGTCGTGGCGATGGTCCTGGAGAGCGCCAACGAGGAGGGGCTGGAAGAGGGGATCGAGGTGCGCACGCCGTTCACCGACGTTCGCCTGATCGAACACATGTTGATGATTCCCTGGCAGCAGCGTGACCCGCGCGGCCACCACCGACGGACGGGCCGGGATGCGCTAGGCGCGCTCCTGCCGCCGGAATTCGCGACCCGGATCGGGCAGCAGTCCTGGGCGGATGTCTGGGCCGTCACCTCCCGGCGGACCGCGAAGACGCTCGCTCCCTTCATCGTGGAGGGTCCCTGGCTCAGCGCTCCGTTCGTGGATCGCGGCGTCGCCAGAGCCATGCTCGCCAGGGTGCTGACGCAGACGATGGAGGTGCCCCCCGAGATGAGCCCGCTGGTCGTGGACTTTGCCGCTCTGGAGGCTTGGTTGCGCCAGCTTTTGCGTTAGAATGCCCCCCCGTGAGGTGCCCTTATGTCCGATGATTCCCGTAAGTCCGAGGCGACTGCATCGCCCGCCGACGAAGTTGCTTCCGTCCCGCGCGGCTACGAGCCGCCCAAGCTGACGCACGTCGGGAACGCGCGCGATCTGCTGGCGGGTTCCAACGGGACGCAGGTGGACGTCTCGCCGATCGGAAACCGCGTCAAGCAGCCGTGAATCAGGTTTCGGTGGAAGTCGTGCGCCCCCTGGGTCTTGCCCTCGAGCTTTTCCGGGTCCTTCGTCTGCTTCCCGGAACGGAGCTCGGGCGCCGCGAGGGCAGCCTTCACACCGTCGTGGCCGACGCGCGCAGGAAGGGAGCGCATCGACCAGCGCGATCGTCGACCGACCGCGCCCGTCTGAGACGGATCATTTCGCGCGTCGACGGTCATTTCCCCGGCGGCGCCAACTGCGTTCGTCGCGCGCTGCTGGAGATGTCTCTCGATTCCGGCGCCGCGGGCGAGCGCCTGTTCGCCGGATTCAAGACCGGTGGTGGCGCGGGCTCCGGCCACGCCTGGCTGGAATCGGAAACGCCGACGGCTCGCTACGACGCCGTCATTTCGATCTGAACGAACCGCCCCGGACCAGCGGGCCGGCCGCGGCTTCCAGCGCCGGGAGCCCCGCCGGCATGCCGAGCTCGACGGCCGGCACGCGGCTGGCCAGCTCGGCGGCCATTCGAAGCTGACGCTCCCAGTCCGTCGGTCTGTCCGAGCCGTAGAAGGCGTTCTGAAACACCGCGTGCGCCGCATCGAGCGGCGACAGCTCCGTCGCGACGACGGCCTCGCCTGATCGGCGGACGCTGTCGATGAACCCGATCTCGCACAGCGGCACCCACCGGCCCTCCAGCGCGCCATCGAGGTCATTGCACGTGGCCGGCAAACCCGCCGCCAATCGCTCGACGACGCCGCGTACCCAGGCGTTGATGAGCGGCTCTCCCTCGATCAGGCCGACGACACCGGCGTCGGTGGTGCGGACGACCAGCTTGTCCTCGCTCACCGGGGCGGCGCCGGCGCGGACGAGCGCGCGGACCGTGGTGGTCTTTCCCGCGCCGCTGACGCCACAGACGGCCATCAGGCGACCGTCGAGCAAGGCCGCGGATGCGTGAAGCACGAACTGACCGCGAAACGCGGTCAGCTTGGGCGCGATCGCCATCAGCACCGTGAAGGGGTCGCCGTGGCCCGTCGGGTACGGATCCGCCAGCGTCAGGCCGCCGGTCTTCTCGTCGAGCCAGAGCAGCGGGATCTCGTCGCGGGAAAACACGTACCCGTTGCCGGCGCGGCGATACCGGTAGTCGCCGAGGGGGGCGAACGGGACAGACGGGTCGCCTGTCAGCAGCAGAGCCTCGTCGACCTGCTTCTGCGTCGCGGGAAGGGCGAGCCCGTGGCGCTCGGCGAGGCTGGCGGCAATCTCGGGGGCGCTGCGCCCCGCCAGCCAGCTCTCCCAGACGAACGTCGCCGAGTCGTTGAGGCGGAACAGCGCGCCGGTTTCGAGGTCGAGGAGAAGGCCGCCCGGCCGAGCCCTCACCAGCACCGCGGGGGACGGGCTGGTCATCGGGACGGCAGCTTGACCAGGCCCCGGCGCCCGAGCTCGGCGACGAGTGCGCGGACGTCCGCCTCGATGGGCGCGGCGGGCGCGTCGTGATCGGCGGCCAGGGCGGCGGCGATGTCCGGAACGGACTTGCCCGCGGTCAGCAGCGACCAGATCCTCGCCCCGCTGCGATTGAGCTCGAAGCAGTCGCCCGTGGACATGTCCATCAACACGGCGCCGTCGGCGGTTGGCTGGGCCACGACGAACTCGCTCGCGAGGACGGCACGATCGTCGGCGGACATGGGAGCCTCCGTCACTGGTGGACAG
>DATFXS010000153.1:0-5262 GCA_035315605.1 Polyangia bacterium | reverse complement strand
TGAGGAGCATGCGCGCGAGCAGCGCCTTCGGGGCGCGCCGACGCCAGGCCAGGAACACCGGGTAGAGGCCGAGGGCGGAGCCGAGCAGATCGCCGAAGCCGGGCAGCAGCAGGCCGAGCAGCGGATCGACGAAGCGGTGGTCCAGCCAGAGCGCCAGCGTCTCCGCGGCCTCGAGCGCGCGGTCGGGCTCTCCGGCCATCGTCACAAGATTACGCCGCGGAGCGCCTGTCAGCCATTGGTCTTCTGGCACATTGACGGCATAATCGCCGCGAAATGAGCGAAGAGCCCACGGACCCGGGCGGGACGGCCAGTGACGAGGACAGCGCCGAGTTCGAGTTGACGGAAGCGTCGATCGTCGGCGGCGCGCCGGCGAACGCGTCGCCCGGCGAGGCGCCCGCCGACGCCCCCGCGTCGCCGTCGGCCCGGTCGACGATTCCGCCCGAGAAGGCGGTCGAGATGCTCTCGAAGATCAGCCTGTTCTCGGCGCTGCAGCCGTCCTACCTGCGCCGCATCGCCAACCTCGGCATCGAGGAGGACTACTCGCTGGGGGCCGTGATCTTCAAGGAGGGCGCGCAGGGCGACAAGATGTACCTGATCCTGTCGGGCGCGGTGCGGATCAGCCGCCAGGTGCCCGGGATGGGCGAGGAGGCGCTGGCGGTGCTGCGCGCCGGAACGCACTTCGGCGAGATGGCGCTGATCGACGACTTCCCGCGCAGCGCCGACGCGGTGGCCCACGAGGCGTGCCGCCTGTTCGTCGTGCGGA
Organism: Polyangia bacterium; assembly: GCA_035315605.1. GTDB lineage: Bacteria > Myxococcota_A > Polyangia > Fen-1088 > Fen-1088 > JADGRB01. The sequence continues at coordinate 4,499 of DATFXS010000153.1, read as the reverse complement.
AGGAAGACATGGAGGATCTGTTGTTCGTCGACCGCGACCTCGCCTACGACCTGCTCTGGTCGTTCGTGCGAACACTGTCGTCGCGGCTGCGCGAGACGAACGACAAGATGACCTTCATGGCCGTCACCAGTAAGTTCTGATCTCCGGTCACCTCGCCCCGCGCAGCGGGGAGAGGGTTAGGGAGAGGGGCACGTCCGTGTCATGCTTCGCCGCGTGTCGATCGCGCCGCTGCAAGACGATCTCGCGCCGCTGGTCGACGTGCTGTCGGGGCGCCGCTTCGTCGCGCTGACCGGCGCCGGCTGCAGCACGGAATCGGGCATCCCGGACTATCGCGGTGGCGGGCGAACCGGGCCGCGCAACCCGATCCAGCACGACGCGTTCATGCGCCGCGCGGACGTGCGGCGCCGCTACTGGGCGCGGGCGACGCTGGGCTGGGCGCGCTTCTCGGGCGCCGAGCCGAACGCCGCGCACCGCGCGCTCTCCGCGCTGGAGCGCGCCGGTCAGGCGGCGGGCGTGATCACGCAGAACGTCGACCGGCTGCACCAGCGGGCGGGAAGCCGTCGCGTCGTCGAGCTGCACGGCGCGCTGGCCGACGTCGCCTGCCTGCGCTGCGGCCGGCACGAGGCCCGGCACGAGCTGCAGGCGCGACTGCTCGAAGCGAATCCGGGCTGGCTGGAGAGCGCGGCCGAGGTCAAGCCCGACGGCGATGCGGAGCTACACGCGGACAGCGTCGAGGCGTTCGCGGTGGTCGGGTGCCGCATCTGCGGCGGCGAGCTGAAGCCCGACGTGGTGTTCTTCGGCGGCACCGTGGCAGAGCGGACGCTCGCCGCCGCGTGGGCGCTGTTCGAAGAGGCGGAGGCGCTGCTGGTGGTCGGATCGTCGCTGGCGGTCTACTCCGGTTTCCGGTTCGTGCGGCGCGCGCAGGAGCGAGCCCTGCCGATCGCGATCGTCAACGTCGGTCCGACGCGCGCGGACGACATGGCGGCCGTCAAGATCGGCGCGCCGGTGGGCGCGATCCTGCCGCGACTGGCGACGGCGCTGGGCGCGTAGGGCGTAGGCGGGCTTTGCCCGCCGGAGCCCATCGCGGGAGGGTTCGGGAACCCTTCGAGGGTTCCCGATTGGGGTGTACGATCGTGAAGAGGACCCATGCGCGTCATGAACCTGTCGTGGTGCAAATTTGCGCTCGCCATCGTGCTCGCAGCGGGCGCCTGCGGCTCTTCGAGTCCGGGCGGTAAGGACGCGTCGGCCGGATCCTCCGGCGGTGGAACGACGGGCGCCGGCGGGACGACGGGTAGCGCCGGGACGATGGACGTCGGCGGCACGTCGGGGACCGGCCGCGGCGGGACGACGGGAAGCGCCGGAACGACCGGCCGCGGCGGAACGACGGGCGCGGGCGGGACGGCAGGCGGCGCCGGCACGGCGGGAACGCAACCGATCGGCTCCGCGTGCGTGAACGACGCGAACTGCTCGCAGGCCGACGGCACGGCCGTCTGCTGCCTGCAGATCAACACCTGCGTGCTTCAGAGTCAGTGCCCGACCGGCACCAACTACGTTCCGTGCACCACCAATGCATCGTGCAACAAGGGCGGCTGGATCTGCTGCACCGCCGGCGGAATGAGCTTCTGCACCAAGCAGAGCGCCTGCCCTTAGGCCTACCTCGGCTGGCGGGCGCGATCGACCGCCGCCGCCAGCGCGACGCGCGCGTCGCCGACGAAGCCGGAGCCGGGGACGTCGTGATACGTCAGCAGCGTCCGGCTCGGCCAGGCGAGGATCCGGCGCCAGCAGGACGCGACCTTCTCGGGATCCGCCACCTTCCGCGCCATCGTCATGATCGTCACGCGGTCGGGTTTCACCATGCTCTTGAGCATGAACGGCGCGCCGCGCAGCGCCGCGGCCGGGTAATACCAGGTCAGGTTCTCGCCGCCGATCACCGTCTGCGACGGGACGTGGTACAGCCACAGCTCGTCGACGGGATCGGTCTGCTTCGCGGTCATGAACTTGAACATGCGCGACATGTGCGCGAAGCGCGTGTCGGGCGCGCCCTCGCCGGCGCTCTGGTGTTCGGGCGGTCCGGCGAGCCCGTGGAACACAACGGCGTCCAGCTGGCCACGAAACTGCGGGAACGGATCGTCGAGCGACAGCGTCTCGACCCGGCCCAGCTGCATCAGCTTGCGGCCGTTGGCGGTGCGCGGGACGCGCTCGGGTCCGACCAGCAGCGTCGCCGACGGAAACGCCGCGTGCCAGGGGGCCATGTGCAGGTGATGGCCGCCGCCCGGCGACACGATCGCCGCCACCGGCAGGCCGGTCTCGCGCTCCAGCCGCTGCACCTCCGGAATCGCCTGCGCGGGATCGACGGCGTTGGCGACCAGCAGCACGGTCCGGCCCGCCTTCTGGTCATAGAGCCGAAACACGAAACAACGGTTGTTGATCTCGAACATGTGTTTCGAAAGGCCGGGGCGGTGGCGCGTCGCGATCAGCCAGACGCCGTCGAACACGGGCACGGCCCGGCCGGCGGTCTCGGCCGACAGATCGAAGGTGGGGTGAATCGGGCTGACGGCCCCGGTGCCGGTCGCTGCGTTTGTCGCTGTCTCGGTCATGGCGCTTCCTCCGCCATCCAGTTAGCCGCGGGCGCGCCCGCTCCGGAATAGGGCGTATGCCCCATCCCCCCGGATCGGTATAAAAGACAGCGTGCCCGCGGCGGTGACGGCGACGGAGAACGTTCGGCTGGCAGAGCTTGCCGCCAGCCTTTCGCTGGCCACGGACATCGGCCTCGGCGTGGCGCCCGAGCACGGCGAGCGCTCGGCGCTGCTGACGGTCGCGCTCGCGGAGGCGGCGGGCTTCGACGAGGGCGACGCGCGCGACGCGTTCTACGTCGCGCTGCTGAAGACCGTCGGATGCACCGGCGACGAGGACTTCGGCGTCCGCGTGCTGGGCGAGGAGTCGGGCAACTGGATCGCGCACATGGCGGGCGGATCGCCCGCCGAGTTCCTGGGCGCGATGATCAAGAACGTGGGGCGCGGCGACGCGCTTCCAGGCCGAATCAGCAAGGTGCTGCGCGCCTTCGGGAAGGGGCCCAGCGTTCCGACCCGCGCCCACTGCGAGGTGGGCCGGCTGCTCGCCCAGCGCCTCGGGCTTTCGGCGCGCGTCACGCGCGCGATCACGCAGGTGTTCGAACGCTGGGACGGGCGCGGGCGTCCCGACGGTCTCAAGGGCGAGGCGATCGATCGCGTCGTCCGGCTGGTGCAGCTGGCGGCGGACGCCCAGGCCGCGCGCCGCCTGTTCGGCACCGACGAAACCGTGGCGCTGGTGCGGCGGCGCGCCGGCGGCGGGTACGATCCGAAGCTGGTCGAGATCTTCTCGCGCCGCGCGAAGACGTTGTTCGCGGCCCTCGAGGTGCCGTCGGTGCACGACGCCGTGATCGAGGCCGAGCCGGGCGAGCCCGTGCGCCTGTCCGGCGACGCGCTCGACGCGGCGATCGAAACAGTCGGTCAGTACGCAGACATGAAGTCGCGGTACACGCGCGGCCATTCGGCGGGCGTCGCGGCGCTGGCCGCCCGCGCCGCCGAGCGGCTGGCGCCGGCCGACGCCGTGGTGGTGCGGCGCGCGGGTCACCTGCACGACGTCGGACGCGCGGGGGTCGTGCTCGACGTCTGGGACAAGCCCGGGCCGCTGACCGAAACGGAGTGGGAGCGCGCGCGCATGCACAGCTACTTCACCGAGCGCGTCCTGGCGCGCCTCGACGCGCTGGCGCCGGTGCCGGAGTTGGCCGCGCTGGCGCACGAGCGGCTGGACGGTCGCGGCTACCACCGGCGGCTGCCCGCGTCGGGCGTGCCTGAAGGCGCGCGCCTCCTCGCCGCGGCCGACGCCTTCCATGCGATGACCGAGCCCCGGCCGCATCGCGCCGCGATGACGCCCGAGCGCGCGGCCGAGGCGTTGCGGGCCGAGGCGGCCGCCGGACGCTTCGATCGTGACGCGGTGGAGGCGGTGATCGGCGCCGCCGGTCAGCCCGCCGCCGCGCCCGAGCGGCGCACGCGCGCCGCCGGCCTGACCGATCGCGAGGTCGAGGTCGTGCGCCTGCTCGCCCGCGGCCTCACCAACAAGGAGATCGCGTCCGCGCTCGACATCTCGGTGAAGACCGCGGGCCACCACGTGCAACACATCTTCGAGAAGGCCGGCGTCACGACCCGCGCCGCCGCGGCGTTGTTCGCGATGCAGAACGGGCTCGTCAACCTCGGCGCCTGATCGCCTTTCAACGGCGGCGGAAGTTGGGCAGACTGGCGCGATGAATCAACGCGCCTCGCTTCCCTTCTTGTTCGTCATCCTCGCTTCCAGCTTGTTCGCTGCTTGCGCCGGCGGCGGTGGCACGGGCGGCGCGGCTGGTACCTCGGGTACTGCCGGCGCGGGCACCGGCACGGCCGGAACGACCGGGAGCGGCGGCACCGGCGGCACTGGAACGGCCGGCTCGGGTGCGACCGCGGGGATGGCGGGCACGACGGGCG
>DATFXS010000152.1:0-4478 GCA_035315605.1 Polyangia bacterium | reverse complement strand
GCTGATCGACACCTTCGTGTTCCCCGCCTGCTGGAAGCGAACGATGTCGGCGTCGGTCCGCATCTGATTGACCTTGAGCGTGACGCGCGCTGTGCCGCTGTCGCTCGTGTTCGATCGGATCTCGACCTGCGCGCTCGGATTCGCGGTCACGCCCATTCCAACCTTCGTATTGGGAGTGTTCAGCGGGGTGGTGATCTGTCCGGTGGTTCCTGTACTCCAGGAATCCGCGAACGCCGGCGTGGCCCCGGCGAGGATGACAACCGCAGCGATGGCTGCGCCGACCATTCGAGCTCTTTGCATTGGGATCCTCCTCATCGACCGCTTCGAACCATCGCGCTGAGACGCGCGCCGGCCTCATAGCGCCGACGGCAGGTCCAAATGGCTCGCAATAATTTGCTCGCGCGCGATCAGGTGTGCGCGCGTACGTCGCGGTCGAACCGTGCTCGGCGGGTCAGCGAGATTCCGTCAGTCGAGGAATTCGAGCCCGGCGTCGAGATCGTGCTCGAATTGGTCGGAGCCGATGCGCGGCCAGCTGGTCATGAACAGATAGAAGTTGCCCCGCCGCCGCACCATGGCGGCGCGCTTCTCGAGCAGCCCTACGCTGCCGGACATGATCTTCGCCGGCTGGCCGCCGATCCGGGCCGATCGCTGTTTGTAGCCGTCGGACATCAGGTGCTCGGCCTGGCGCTCGGCCTGGGCCTGGACGACCTCGGCTTGCTCGTCGGGCGCGGGCATCACGCTCATGACCACCTCGTACCCGAGCCTGTTCCACGACTGCACGCTGGTGACGGCGGCGACGGCCGGCGGCGTGGCGTCGTGCCGCTGCCAGCCGCTCCCCGGCAGGCGGATGCGATAGCCCATGCGCCAGTCGACGTACGCGCCGTCGGGGCGGTCGTTCGCGTCGGCGAGGCTCGGGTCGTCGAACACCAGCGCCGCGCGCAATTGGTCGATGGCTGCGCCAGCCTTCTCCACGTTCTCGGGAACGCCGTAGAGATACAGCACGAAGCCCCAGCCCCCGGAGACAGTCGTGGCGAGCACCTGCTCCAGCGGCGGCGTCGAACGCAGCGACGCCCGCGTCTCCAGCGCCGGCTTTCCGCCGAGCCGCACGTTGCCGGGCGCACCCACGCGGCGTCCGAAGCGCCTGGCCCCCTGTTCCGCGTGGAACGCGGCGCCGTCGCGCGTGCTGGCCGACGTCACGAACAGCTCGCCCTCCAGGCCCGCCGCTGCGTTCTCGAGCGGCAGGGTGAGATCCTCGGTGTCGGCGCGCGCCGACTTTTCCACGTCGAGCTCCCAGGCGCCCGTGCGCCGCAGGAGGAAGTGCCGCTTGAAGTCGCGGTAGACGTCGCCGCGATAAGCGAACGTCCGGCCGACCATCGAGGTGGGGTCGGTGCCGGGCCCCAGCGCGGCCGCCAGCTTCGCGCGTTCGCCCGTATCAAGTAGATGCAGCGACGAGAACGCCGCCAGCGTGGTGGCGCGGGCTTGCCGGTCCTCCTTCCCGGCGTACCAGGCGAGGATCTGGACCGCCAGCCCCTCGTCCAGCAGCACGGTGTGCATCACCTCGCTGTTCATGCCGGTCGCGCCGGGATGGATCTGCACGATCGACTCATGTCCGTCGACGATCGCGGTGACCGTCTTCCGGCCCACGCGCGAGTGGTGGCTGGCGGCGAAGTCGCTCAGCACCTTCTGCGCGAGCCCGGGGCCGACCTTGCCGGGCGCGCGCTCGACGATCAGCACGAGGTAGCAGTCGGGCGAGCTGTGCTGCAGACCGACCAGCGCGCTCTCGTTCATCTGCGCCAGCTCCGGCCGCACGATGACGCGCCACCCGGCGGGCGCGGTTAACGTCAGGCCATAGGGCGCGTTCTCGTACGTCTGGCCGCGGATGCGCCAGCCCAGGCCGCTGCGATCGGCGGTCGGCGCGGCGGCCGGGGACTTGACGGTGCCGTCGAGCAGCGTGAACGCCTCGACGAAGGGGCGGAAGCTGCTGCCGTCCTCGGCGGCGGCGGTCAGCGTGCCCCAGGCCACCAGCTGATAGAGGTGATCCTGGTGCACGAACAGCGTGTGCTGGAAGCGAAAGGGCAGGCCGTTCAGCGAGCCGGTCGTCATCCAGCGACGCCCCTCCTTGCCGGCCACCCTGGTCGGCTCGATCGGCGTCTGCTTCTGCCCGGACAGCTTGAGGTTGTCGCGGATCTGCACCGCCGCCGCATCCAGCTTCACGCCCGGGATCCGCTCGACGATGATGGCGCCGTAGATGCCGCTGCCCGTCTGCTCGGCGCCCGCCACCGCGTCCGGCGTGATGCCGCGGATCTCGGCGCGGGGCATCAGGCGCCACTCGTCGGAAGGGGCCTTGAGCGAGAAGCGCAGGTCCTGATCGACGATCGGCTGCTGCCGCTCCTTGTGCGGGCGCGGCAGGCATGCCGGCGCGGCGGCCGCCGCCGCGAGCACCAGGAAAGCGCACGGCCGGTTCATGCCCACCGCGCGCAGCATAACCGTTTCGCGCTAGGATGTCGTTCCGGGGCGCTCGTCGCCATGACACGTGATCCGAAGCGGCGCGCGCCGCTGATCTGGATAGTGACGTTCGGATGTTGGGCGGCTGCGTGCGCGCAGGAACGCGGGCAGGTCGGCCCGTCCGGTTTCCTCGGTTTTCGCGCGCCGGCCGGCGACCGTCCCGCGACGCTGGCCACGCTGATCGACGGTCGCCCGACCGCGATCCTGCCGAACGGCCGCCTGCTGACGCCGGCCGGCCTGGAGATCGACATCGGCGCGCCGAAACCGTTCGGCCTCGCGCTGTCGTCGGACGAGCGCACGCTGGCCACGATCAACAGCGGCTCCTCCCAGTTCTCGGTGACGCTGATTCGCAACCCGCGCGCGCCTCGCCCGGACGTCGTTCAGGTTGCACTGGGCGCCACTTTCATGGGCATCGCCTTCTCGCCCGACGGCGGGCGCTTTTATGCCTCCGGCGGCGACAACGGGAACATCTGGATCGGCGACGTCGCGCGCGGGCAGGTGATCGGTTCGGTGAACCTGAACGGACCCGCGCACCCGCTCGATCGTCCGCTGCCGCCCGCCGCGGGCCCGGCGCGGGGCTTCAGGGGCGCCTTCCCGGGAAACATCGTCGTCAGCCCCGACGGGCGGGCGCTGTACGTCGTCGACCAGGCCGGATTTCAACTGGTGGTCGTCGACACCGCGCGCATCGCAACCGGCGTGGACGGCGCGGGAAATGTCGTCGAGCCCGACAACTTCGGCGCCGTGGTTGGGCGGGCCAAGGTGGGGCGATATCCTTTCGGGCTCGCGCTCTCTTCCGACGGAACGATGCTGCTGGTCTCGAACGTCGGCGTGTTTCAGTACGCTCATCTGCGGCCCGTTTCACCGACGGGCGACAAGAACGCCGACTACCCGTTGTGCTTTCCGGTGACGGGGTACCCGAGCGACGTCGCGCGGCCCAAGACGGTGAAGATCCGCAAGATCGACGCCCGCACGGTATCGGGGCTGCCGACGACGCTGCGTGATCGCGACGGAATCCGCTGCGGGTACGTGCCCGGCGACGTCGACTTCACCGTTCCGGCGCTGGGCGACCCGAACGCCCCTCAATCCTCGTCGGTCCACCTGCTCGACGTCAGCAGGCCCGATCGGCCCGCCCTCCGGGGCATCGTGCGGACCGGCCGCGCGGTCGGCGAGACCGAGCACGGAATTCCCGCCTACGGCGCCAGCCACCCGAACGCCGTCGCCGTCGGCGGCGGTCGGATCTATGTGTCGAACGGCAACAACGATACGGTGACGGTGCTGGATCAGACGAGCGGGCGCCGCCTGGACGAGGTCGATCTCGCCGTGTTGCCCGGCTCCGATCGCGCCCTCAAGGGCGTACAGCCGGTGGCGCTGGCGCTGAGCCCGGCCGCGCGGCGTCTCTTCGTCGCCGAGGCGGGCCTGAACGCCGTCGCGGTCGTCGATCTTCGCGGCCAGCCCCGGGTCGCCGGACAGATCCCCGTCGGGTGGTGGCCGTCCAGCCTCGCGGTCAGCGCCGACGGACGCCTGCTGTTCGTGGCCAACGCCAAGGGCCGCGGCGCGGGCCCCAAAGATCGGGACGACCACGGACCGAAGGACAGCGCCCGTGGAACGGTGAATGTCATCCCCGTTCCGTCCGACGCCGAGCTCCGCGCTTTGACGGAGCAGGTGATGCGCAACAACGGCTTCGTGCTCGACGGAGCGGCGGGCGCCGTCGCGTCGCAACGCGAAGCCGGCGGCCCGATCCCGGATCGCCCCGGCGTCGCCAGCCGATGGATCAAGCACGTCGTGTTCGTCAACAAAGAGAACCTGACGCACGATCTCGTGCTGGGCGACATCACCACCACGCGCAGGGGCGTCCCCGTCGACGGCGATCCCGCCTTCTCCCTTGGGCCCGCCGCGAGCCCGAACCATCACGAGCTGGCCCTGCGCTTCACGATAGCGGACAACTTCTTCCTCGAGCCGACGGTGTCGTCGGA
>DATFXS010000151.1:0-3587 GCA_035315605.1 Polyangia bacterium | reverse complement strand
ATCCACGTCGGCGCGGTCGTCGGCCTGGTGCTGGCGCCGCTGCCGGGCTGGCCCGTGCTGCTGGCGGCGGCCGTGATGCATTTCCTGGGTGGGCTCGGCACGACGGTCTGCTACCACCGCGCGATCACGCACAAGTCGCTGAAGCTGCACCCGGCCGTGCGCAACGTGCTGACGTTCTTCGCGATGATCAACGGCTCGGGCTCGCCGCTGTCGTGGGCCGCGTATCACCGCCTGCATCACGCGAAGTCCGATACGCCCGAGGACATCTCCAGCCCGCGCGTCGGGGGATTCTGGTGGTCGCACCTGCGCTGGCTCTGGCAGGCGGGGTCGGCGCCGATCGGGAAGTACTGCAAGGACATCGACCGGCCCGAGTACCGGATCTGGACGCGCATCCAGCTGCCTCTGGTGCTGCTGGCGTTCTTTTGCGGCCTGCCCTTCGGACTGGCGGCGTTCTTCTGGCTCGGCCCAATCCGCCTGGTGTTCGCGCTGCACGCGCAGTGCTTCGTCAACAGCGTCTGCCACATGCGCCCGGACGCCGGCCCCGACGAGGCGACGGCGAAGAACGTCCGCTGGCTGTCGCTGATGCACTTCTTCCAGGGCGAGAACTGGCACCAGAACCACCACGATCGCCCCGGCTCCGCGCGCCTCGGCTGGAAGCCGCTGCAGTTCGACATCGGCTGGTACACGATCGTGCTGCTCGAGAAGCTCGGCCTCGCGACCAACGTGCGCCGTCCGACCCAGGTCGAGACCGGGTCGCTCGACGCCGCGGCCTAGCCCGACCGCATCGTCCCCGCGATCATTCGGCGAATGGGTCGTCCGCGCCCGGGTCTTTGGCGGCGGGGGCTGCCAGCGACGGTTTGGCGGCGCCGTCCGGCTCGCCGACCTCGGTCTTCCGTCGCCGGCTGGCGGTCGCGACCGCGAGCCCGGCCAAGGCGTCGGCCTCCGGACCGGCGACCTCGCGAAACCCTCCCGCGGCAGCGGCGACGGTGACGCCGCCGTACAGACAGCGGGCCGCTTCCTCGGGGCCGAACCGAGGGAGGCGGCAAAACCGCCCGCCCCACTGGTCGGTCAGCTTTGCGCGCAGATCGGTGACGATCTGGGGCATGCGGTCCGCGATCCATTCGTCCGGTGTCGGCAGCCGCGCGTGAACGGGCGCGATGCTGGCGGGCTCGAAGGTCACGTCGTGCCACAGCGCGCTGACGCGTTGCCGGTGATCGATCGGGATCTCCAGCGCGGGCTCTCCCGGAAACAGGCTGACCCGCGCCCGGCCTGTGATCGCGAAGCTTCCGTCGTAGCGTTCCGCCTGGTACCTGAACACGCGCGGCTCCATCCGGTATCTCCGGACCGGTTGCGTGACGGGGTGGTACTCGGTGCGGAATCGGATCTGGGGACGGGTTCGCTGTTCGGTTCGGGTGCGCGTCACCATCTTCGAGCGCGTGCACATCCGGAAGTTCGTCCCCGACCCGCAGGAATACGATTCCGTTTCGGTCGCCGTGTAGGGGACCGACACAGATTCGGAGACGTACGCCGTGTACGAGACCTGCGTGGCCACCTGGCGCGTCTCCGTCGTCCAGTATGCGACGCGCTCCTGCCACGGCACCTCGAATGGCGCCGGGCCGTGGCGCTGGTCGACGTCGTAGCGCCCGGCGAGCTCGAGGCCGAATCGATCGGGGGACGTCGATCCGTACCAGGGCGTGCCCTGCAGCGCCGTCGACAGACGATCGCGCATCATCGATGCGATCCTGGGCGACGTCGCCGAAAGGTCGCCACGAACGTCGAGGCCCGAGACCGTGAACGGCAGCGCGGCGTCCCTCCGTTCGTCGCGACCGAAGTGCTGGCAGTACGCGCCCACCAGCCAGCCCCAGAACGGCGTCTGGTTGGTCGCGGTCGGTAACAGCGCTTCGCAGCGCCGCTGGCCGAGCGCCCTGACTCGGCCCAGCAGCTCAGCGCGCGCTTCACGCAGCTCGGGCTCACCGACGATTCCGCGCTCTTCCTTCAGCCGCGCCTCGGCGGCGAGCGGCGCCCCCCCGTCCAGCAACGGCTGAACGCCCTGCGCAAGCTCGGTGAACGCGTCGGCCGCTTCTTTTTTCAACGGCCCCACCAGCTCCGGCGGCGTCGACATGAACCATCGCCGGCGCAGGCGGAAGAAGCGTCCCAGGCTGTCGCGCGCGCTCGACGCGTCTCCGTTTCTTCGGTTGGCGTTCGACTGTTCGAGCAGCTCCCGCAGGGCGGCCGTCCTCGCTCGCTGACGGCCCGCGCGCGCCTTCTCGTCGTCCTTGTCCTCTTGAAGCGCCCGATCGTAAAGCTCGGCTGCCTGAACGTACTGGTGACTCTCGAAGGCTTTGTCGGCGTCCCAGCGCACGGTGGCGCACCCACCGATGAGCGCGATCAGGAGCGGCAACCACCTCCCCGTCCCTCGCGACATGCCTCCAATCGTAACGTAGGAAGCTACTCGGAGCTTCCCTCCTCTCCGTTCCAGCCCCACTGGCGGCGGACCTCGTAGACCGCCAGCGCGACCGACGTCGACAGGTTGAGCGACCGCAACTCGCGATCGCGCATCGGGATCGCGACCGTCCGTTCGGCGTGGCGGTCCAGAATCTGCGCGTCCAGGCCGACGCTCTCGCGGCCGAAGATCAGCACCGCCGGCCGCGCGTAGGCGACGTCCTGGAAGCGCCGCTCGGCGCGGGCCGTGAAGAGGTAAGGCGTGCCGAGCGACGGGAGCGCGCGCTCGAAGGCCGCCCAGTCCGGCCAGAGGCGCGGCGCCACGCGCGGCCAGTAGTCGAGCCCGGCGCGCCGCACCTCCTTGTCATCGAGCGAAAAGCCGAGCGGCGCGACCAAGTGCAGCTGCGCGCCGGCCGCCAGGCAGGTCCGGCCCGCGTTGCCGGTGTTCCAGTGGATCTCCGGCTCGACGAGGACGACGTGCAGGGCGGTGGTCGGCGCCGTCACGGCAGCACACGATACGCGCCGGGCGGCAGATCGCGTGGAAGATCGAGGTCGCCGAAACGGACGCGGCAGAGGGCGAGGACGTGGCTCTCGAGCGCGGCGAAGATCCGCCGCACCTCGTGGTAAGCGCCGCCGACGATCGTGATCGTGGCAAACGCGCGCGCCTCGGCGGGGACGGCGAGGCTCGGATGCGCGTCGGCCGGCGCCATCGGCGCCAGGTCGGTGATGCGCGGGCGATGGCCGTCGTCGAGGACCATCTCGGCGGGCAGTGGCTGGGGATCGTTCGCGAGCGCCGCCTGGTACGTGCGCGGCACGGCGCGCTTCGGGTGCGTGAGGCGCTGGATCTCGGCGCCGTCGGTCGTCCAGAGCAGCAGCCCCGACGTGTCGACGTCGAGGCGCCCGACCGGGCGCAGCTCTGCGTGGAGCGGCGCCTCGCGCAGCAGCGCGTAGGCGGTCGGATGCCGCGGGTCGCGCAGCGCGGTCACGCAGCCGACCGGCTTGTTGAGGAGGACGCGCGCCACGTCGAAGAGCGCGACCGGCGCGCCGTCGACGGTGGCGGTCAGCGGAAGCTCGCCCGCACCGACGTCACGCCGCGGATCGCCCGCGGGGACGCCGGCGATCGCGATCCGTTCGTCCGCGATCGC
>DATFXS010000150.1:0-4930 GCA_035315605.1 Polyangia bacterium | reverse complement strand
ACCGACGACAGCAACTACAAGGTCCGCGTTCAGGCCGCGCTGGTGCTCGGCAAGCTGGGGGATGCGCGCGCGGTGCCGCCGCTCATCAAGGCGCTCGGCGATCCCAACAAGTCCGTGCGCGGCATTGCCGCCGCCGCGCTGGGGCAGCTGGGCGACGCCAGCGCCGTCGACCCGCTGCGCGATCTGCTGCGGCGCGAGAGCGATTCGTTCGTGCGCGGGCAGGCGGAGAAGGCGATGGCGGCGCTGTCGGGGGCGGGGGCGGGCGGCGGCGGCAAGCGCGCCAAGATCTACGTCAACTTCGGCGCCTTCGGCGGCGGCGTGAAGTCAGCCGGCCCCGAGGCCTCGAAGATCATCCACGAGGCGCTGTCCCGGGAGCTGGGAAAGCTGCCGATCGTCACCTTGACGCTCAGCGCCGACGCCCAGCACAACTTCGGCAAGACCGGCATGTCCGGCTTCTACATCGACGGCAACATCACCAAGCTCGAGGACAGCGGGGGCAACGAGACCAGCTGCGACGTCAAGGTGATGGTCGCGCGCTGGCCGCAGAAGAGCATCATCATGTGGACCAACGCGGGGGCCAGCGTCCAATCCGGCTCGCGGCCCCGCGACAAGGAGAACGCGCGCAAGGACTGCCTGGAGGCGTCCGCCCGCGGGCTGAGCGAAGATCTGGTGAATTTCCTTAAGTCACAAGGGGGCTAGTAGAATGCGGAGGAGCTCATGAATACGGGCGAAACGGCCATGTCGAGACCGGTCTACAAGCGCAAGGTGAAGAACTACCTGCTCGACGTCGGTCTGCAGCTCCGTTACACGGCGGCCATCGTCATCGTCGCCGTCGTCCTGACGGTCATCCTGGGATGGCGCATCTACACGGCGACGCAGGACACGTCGAAGGTCATCCTGTGGACCGGCCTGGTCGACCCGGCAACCGCGCAGGAGCTGCAGTCCCAGTTCGCACACAGCGATCGCACCGTGATGGCCGGGATCATCGGCTTCGGCCTGGTGCTGGTGCTGTCGATCGGCGGCGTCGGGATCCTGCTGACGCACAAGGTGGCGGGGCCGCTCTACAAGATCTCCAGCTTCTTCGGCCGCATCCGCGACAACAAGCTGGGCCCGGCGCCGGCCAAGCTGCGCAAGGGCGACGAGCTGCAGGACTTCTACCTGTCGTTCCGCGACATGCACAACGCGATTCGCGGCCGCACCGAGGAGGACGTCCGCGTCCTCGAGAACGCGCTGACCGCGCTGGAGGGGATGCACGGCCCATCACCGACGGTGCAGAAGGCGCTCGAAGATCTGCGGGCGCTCTGCAAGCGCAAGGAAGACAGCCTCGAGGCGCCGCCGATCGACCGGATGACGACCAGCAGTCAGACCTGAAGAAAAGGCCTGGTTTTCAGGCGCGGCGCGTCTGCGCGGCGCTGACCAGGCAGAGGCCGTGCAGGAACAGGCCCGGGAGGAAACAGCAGGCGTAGCCCATCAGCGTCGTCGCCATCCAGGCCACGCCGGCGCCGGGCCGACCGGAATAGATATGGCCGGCGCCCGGGATCAGCATCGACAGCATCACGGCGGTCACCGGATTGGGCCGCGGGCGCAGCGTCAGGAAGAAGCCGTCGCCCGCGGAGATGGGCGGCGGGCCGACCGCGATGTCGGTGGCCACGCGCGTCGCCAGCGGCTTGCGGCCCGGGTAGACGTATTCGACGATGCCCGCGGTGTTGGTCCGCACGTTCAGCGTTCCTTGCTCGACCATGCGCGCCAGGTGCCGCTCCGCGGTGCGCACCGAGATCCGACCGAGGTAGGCGACGTGCGCCGCGGTGACCGGGACGTCCGTCTCGAACAGCACCTTCAACACCAGCTGTTCAAACTCGTCGAAGTCCACGGCTACGCGATCAGGTTAGCACACGCGAAAGTGATCGATCACCGCGAACAAGAAGCGCACGCGATCTTCTCGGTCGCCGCCACGCTCACATCGCGCGCGTTGCCACTTCGTCAGCCGCATGTTTCCGCGATCGATACGCCAGCGCCGCGGCATCAGGGCGCGAGGGAAGGTCGCCCCCGATGACGCCACCCAGGCCGCCGATCGCAGCCCGCGCACGTGCCGCAGGCGGATTCTCTTTTACTGTCGCGAAGTTAACGGAATATTTCTTATCGGACAATCCGGGGACGCTCCGGATCGAGCGATCTGCCGGCTGCGGCCGGTCGACACCGACGCACATGAGCGCCTTGCGCCACAGGCCTGTCCGGCGAAATCCGCTTGCCATGTTGGCTGTCGCCTCGACCGTTCTCTGGGCGGCGGCGAACCTGGGTTGTGGCGGCGGATCGAGCACCGGAGGCCATGGCGGCTCGACTGGCTCGACCGGAGTCGCCGGCGCGGCTGGCGGCGGTGCGCCCGGGTCCGGTGGCAGCGGCGGCGGGACTGGTGGCAACGGCGGCACGACGGGCAGCGCAGGTGCTTCGGGCGCGGGCGGCACGGGCGGCAGCGCGACTGGCGCTGCCGGCACGGGCGGCACGACGGGCGCCGCGGGCAGCGCCGGCGCGACCGGAGGAGCCACCGCGGGCGCCGGGGGCGCGGCCGGCCGCGGCGGTGCGCCGGGCGGCACGGGCGGCGCGACGGGGACCGCCGGCACAGGAGGCTCGAGCGCCGCGACCGACTACTACGTCGGCCCGAACGGCTCGGACAGCAACTCCGGCACCCAGGCGTCGCCGTTCAAGACGATCACGGCCGCCCACGCGCGCGTCAGCGCCGGCGGCACCATCTGGCTGCTGTCGGGCACCAACATGCTGCCCGGCACACAGTCGATCAGCCGCAGCGGCACCGCGTCCGCGCACATTCGCGTGCAGGCGATCGCCGGCGGCACGCGTCCCGTGCTCGACTTCTCCGGCGAGGCCGTCGCCTCCTCGAACCGCGGCCTCGACGTGACCGCCGACTACTGGGAGTTCCGCGGCTTCGAGATCCGCAACGCGGGCGACAACTGCATCGCCATCAGCGGCTCGAACAACACCTTCGACCAGCTGGCGATTCACGGCTGCGCGGACACGGGCCTGCAGATCACCGCCTCGTCGTCGCAGGCGACGGACAACACCCGCGCCGCCAACAACCTGGTGCTGAACTGCGACTCCTACGAGAACCTGGATCAGGCGACCAACGGCGAGAACGCCGACGGTTTCGCGGCCAAGCTGCGCATCGGCCCCGGCAACGTCTTCCGCGGCTGCCGGTCCTGGAACAACGCCGACGACGGCTGGGACTTCTTCGCGTCCGACGACGTCGTCATGCTCGACGGCTGCTGGGCGTTCCTCAACGGCAAGGTCGTCAGCGGGAGCAACTCCGCCGGCGACGGTAACGGCTTCAAGCTGGGCGGCATGCCCGACGGCAGCCCCGGCATGGGCGGCGCCGTCCACATCGTCAAGAACTCGTACGCGTTCGACAACCGCGCCTGCGGCTTCGTCCGCAACAACAACCCCGACGTCCCGATGCTGACCAGCTGCGGAGCGAATCTCAACGGCACCGCGTTCTGCCAGGTGACCAGCACGCCCGTCGTGACGATCACGATGACCGGCGCCCAGGGCAAGGCCGCCGTGCGCAATGCCGACGGCAGCCTGCCGCCGATTCAGTAGGCGCGGTCGCCCGTCACGGGCCGAGGGCGACCGTGTCGAAGATCTTCTGGATGCCGGCATCCACCTTCGACCGATCCTTGTCGGCGACCTGGTCCATGAGAATGACCGTGTGGCCTGCGAGGTGGGTGATGAAGTGCTGCATGGTGTGCGACATGGGAACGCCGACCACTTTCACGATGGTCTGCTGCTCGACACCGCGGACCCTCGTCCCGGCGATGGAGCGCTCCCTCGGCGCGAGAGGCATGGGCTCGTCTTCTCCGCCCAGGTTGACGCCCCCGACCGTGAGTCTCTTCTTCACGCCTTCGCTGCGTTTCTCGGCGACGTTGCTGGCGAACGTCTCCAGGGGAATGTCGACGTTCGATTTGAAAACCGAGATGGTGAGGACGGCGTGCTCCGGCCCGTCGACGACCACGATGCGCGCCTTGTTTTGCGTATCCTTCGCGACCGTCCAGCCGCTGAGGTACTCGAAGCTGAGACCGTCCTTCTCGTAACGACCGGCGGGCACGCCGCGCGCGGGCAGCTTGCAACTGCCCGGTGCCAGCAGAGCCAGCGCCAGTGCGAGAACTGGCCGTACGCGTCGCCATGCGATGAACATCGTGCGTCCCCCTACCCGGCCGCGATCTCTTCGGCCGCGAAGGCGCGCAGCGCGTCCTGCCAGGTCGACATCGTGTCGAGCCCGTGCTCGCGCAGCGCGCGGTTGTCCAGCACTGCCCGCAGCGGGCGCAGCGCCTTCAGCTTCAGGTCGGCGTAGGCGACGCCCTGCACGCGATCGGCGGGCGCGCCGGTCAACTCCGCGGCCAGGCGGGCGAAGTCGGCCCACGTCGTCTGGCCCTGGGAGGTGCAGTGGTAGAGGCCGTAGTGCGTCGTCGCAGCCAGCGCGGCGGAGACGTTGGCGACCTCGCGCACCCAGGTCGGCGACCCGAGCCGATCGCGGTCGGCGCGAATGGTCTCGCCCGCCCGCAGGCGCCGCACGATCGTCGACGGAAAATTTCGGCCGCCGCGCCCGTACAGGCAGCCGACGCGCATGATGAAATGGCGCGGATTGGCCGCGGCGACCAGCCGATCGCCCGCGACCTTGGATTCGGCGTACCGTCCCTGCGGCGACGGCGGATCGCGCTCGTCGTAAGGACGCGCCAGCGTGCCGTCGAAGACGAAATCCGTCGAGTAGTGGAGGACGGCGGCGCCGACGGCGTCGGCCGCGGACGCGATGGCCTCGGCGGCGGTGGCGTTGACCGCGTGGGCCAGGTCCGGCTCGGTCTCGGCGCGGTCGACGTCGGTGTACGCCGCCGCGTTGAACACGACCGTCGGTCGCGTCCGGGCCAGC
>DATFXS010000149.1:0-3405 GCA_035315605.1 Polyangia bacterium | reverse complement strand
CCCCGCCACGACGTCGCGCTGGATTTCGGGTTCGGCTTCGGCCACGACCCGGGGCCCGGCCCCGACGGCTTCGGCTTGAACCTGGAGCTGCGCGCCGGGATCACCCACGACTTCGAGCTCGGATTCCGCGTGGGCTTCCGCCTCGACGACGGCGGCCAGCGCACGCAGGCGGACTATTACGGGCGGCCGTTCGAGACCGAGACGTACGGGACGCGCGGTGACCGCGTGTCGAACCCGGAGCTGAAATTCCGCTGGGCGGTCGCGCGCAGCTATGCCGCCGAGTTGGCCCTCGAGCTACGGGCCTACCTGCCGACCGAGAACGGCTCGCGCTTCGGCTTCATGGTCGGCCTCCCCGTTTATCTGCGCGCCGGGATCGTCCGCTTCGACACGGGCCTCTACGTTCCGATCATCTTCTACGACCCGACCTGGACGTTCGTCAGCGTGCCGCTGCACATCTGGATCCAGGCCGCGCCCAACTTCTGGCTCGGCCCGCTGCTCGGGCTGCGCTTCGAGAACCCGGGCAGCCACACGGCCTACCCGCTGGGGTTCGGGCTCGGCTGGCAGTTCGGCCGCGCGGTCGACCTCCGCACATGGTTTTTGTTCCAGGACATGAACCGGGACGCGGCCGCTCGCTTCTGGGGCCTTGGCGTCGGGATCGAAGTCCGCTTCGAATGACGGCGCGGATCGGCCGTCACTCGGCGGCTTCCGCGGCCGCGGCGACGTGCGCGCCGTTGCAGAACCGGCGGACGGTCGTGACGAACGACGTCAGCTCGAACGGTTTGGTCAGGTATTCGACCCCGCCGAACTGGGCGCGCACGGTGTCGGCGCTGAACCCGGCCGCGCTGATGACGACGACCGGGATCTCCTTCAAGTCGGCGTCGCGCATCTGCTCGTGCCGGAAGTCCCAACCGTCCATCACCGGCATCATGAGGTCGAGCAGGATCGCGCACGGCCGCAATCCGCCGCGCAGCTGGTTCAGCGCGGATCTGCCGTTGTCGGCCGTCTGGACCTCGTAGCCCTCTGATTCCAGCACCTCCATGAGTGCTTCAGCGACGTTGCGATCGTCGTCGATGACCAGAACGATCTGAGAACAGCTGGATTGCATTCAGTCGCGGGCCTCGAAGCTCGAGTCCCCTCCCGCAGACAATCACCAGCCTACCCTGCGCAAAACGAAAACGGCTCAGGATTTTGTGTACAAGACGCGCTGCGGATTCATGGATCGAGGATGCCAAACGCTCGTGCGCGGTCAGATGACGCGGGCGAGGCGCGTCTCGAGCATCGCCTTCGGCACGGCGCCGCGGATCTGATCGACCTCGAGCGGCCCGCGGAACACGATCATCGTCGGGATCGCCTGCACCTGGAAGCGCGATGCGCTGCGCGGGTTCTCGTCGACGTTCAGCTTCGCGATCTTCAGCTGGCCGGCGCGCTCGCCCGCCAGCGCCTCCAGCATCGGCGCCACCGCGCGGCAGGGGCCGCACCAGGGCGCCCAGAAGTCGACCAGCACGGGGATCGGGCAGTCCTCGACCTCCTTCTTCCAGCTGGCGTCGGTGACGGTGACCGGGCGGCGCGGGAACACCTTCTCTTTGCAGCGGCCGCAGACCGGGTCGTCCGCGAGGCGCGCCCGCAAGATCCGGTTCATCCCGCCGCAGCTGCTGCAAGCGTAGACGACCGAGTCGGCTTTTTCACCTGTGTTCACCGGGATGTCCACGGCGACCCTACTTAGCCACCGCCGCCCTGCGGTCAAGCACGGCCGGGCTGGCCGCCGCGCCGGGTGGGGGTAGACTCTGGCCATGCTGAGAACGTCGAATCCGGTTCTTTCGTCGAAGTCGTTCGGTGGCTTCGCGGCGCAGGCCCCGTCCCCGACGCACACCCAGGGTGTGCGCGAAGAGGCGATGACCATCCCGGGCACCGTCAACAAGACGGCGATCTTGCTGGCGGCGGTCGTCGCCGCGGCCCTCTGGCCGTGGCACCTCATGCAGACCGATCCCACGGCCGCGCTGACCTGGCTGTGGGTCGGCATGGTGGGCGGGTTCGTGACGGCGCTCATCATCATCTTCAAGAAGGAATGGGCGGGGCCGCTGTCGCCGGTCTACGCGGTCTGCGAAGGGCTGGCGCTCGGCGCGCTGTCGGCGTTCTTCGAGCGCGCGTACCCCGGCATCGTGTTCCAGGCGGTCGGGCTGACGATGGGCACGCTGGCGGCGATGCTGATCATCTATCGGACCGGCGCCATCAAGGCGACCGACAACTTCAAGCGCGGCGTCATCGCCGCCACCGGCGCGATCGCGCTGGTCTACCTGGCCACGTTCGTGATGCGCATGTTCGGCATGCCCGTTTCGTTCATGCACTCGTCGGGGCCGCTCGGCATCGGCATCAGCATGGTCGTGGTCGTCGTCGCCGCGCTGAACCTGGTGCTGGACTTCGACCTGATCGAGAAGGGCGCCGCCCGCGGCGCGCCCAAGTACATGGAGTGGTACGGCGCCTTCGGCCTGCTGGTGACGCTGGTCTGGCTGTACCTCGAGATCCTGCGCCTGCTCGGCCGTCTCAATCGCCGCTGACGCCGGATTGCTGGGCGGCTGGCGGCTTTGGCCGCCGGCGCACGATCTCGCCTTCGATGGTGATCGGCACGCACCCCGGCCAGATCGGCAGCGCGTTCAGCACGGGGAAAGAGTTCAGGAAGGCACAGCCTTCGGAGACGGTGACCGAGAGTCTGATCACCGCTTCTCCCTGCACGGCCGTGACCTGAGAGTTGACGGCGTCGGAAATGTCGAGCGGAGATCCCGGCGCAACGGCTGAGTAGAGGATTCCGATCTTCGTCGCCTCGACGGAGAAGGTGCCCAGCCGCTGAAATGACGGAGGGCCATAGAGCTCGCCCGACTTGTCGCGAACGGCGTCTGACATCGAGATCGGAAAGCGCGCCCGTTCCGCCGTGATGTTGACCCGCGCGCCGGCGCAGCCTGTCGTGGCGGCGACAGGCGTCAGGACCGCACCCAACATCAACCCCGCGGCAAGGCGACTCACTCCTTATCCTCCCCGGCGTTGGCCCCGTCTTTGGGGGCGGCGGGCGCTGCGCAAGCCTCCGGGGGCATGACCGCGGCGATCGCCTCGACCTCGACGTCCACTCTGTAAAACGCGAACACCAGCGCGTAAATGTCGAAGGCGCTCGCCTTGAGGTTGGTCACCCGCAACTCACCCTGGCAGGAGCGGCCCACGGCGGCGAAGACCTTTCGCGCCAGCATCGATCGGGCTCTCTGCTTTTCCCAGGCGGTGTAGGTAGCACCACCGCCGACCATGTACTGGTAATGCACCTCGTCCCGGAAGGTCGTTGCGCCTGACGGCGGCACGCCCGGCTCGCATCCGATGCACCGGACTGGCCCGAGAAGGATCGGCACCGGGACGTGCCCCCCG
>DATFXS010000148.1:0-15871 GCA_035315605.1 Polyangia bacterium | reverse complement strand
CTCCGTCGTGAGTCGCCACAGCCGCGGCGAAGCTTATCCGAGGGTGACCGGGTTGACTAATCCCTATGCCACCTGCAGTTTGCTCAGCCCGCGCGCGCCAGCTTGCTCACCTTCAACCGGGCCCGGGGGATTCCTCGAAATACGTCCAGCTCGGCCGTCGCGACCAGGTCGACGCAGGCGCCCGCGCCCGGGTCGGCGGCGGCGAAGCCGAAGGCGATCGCCTCGCCGGTGGCGCCGCGGTGGTCCAGCGTCAGCTGCAGGTGATCCTTGCCGACCACCCGCGTCGCGCGCGTCGTCACGCCGGTCAGCGCGAACAGCGGCTCGCGGTTGGCGACGCCGAACGGCGCCAGGCGCGCCAGCTCCTCCGTGAAGGCGAGGTCCAGATCGCGCAGCGTCACCTCGGCGTCCACCGTCAGCGCCGGCGCCACGGGCGCCGCGCCCAGCTGGCGGGCCGCCTCGGCGGCGAAGGACGCGCGAAAACCGTCCAGCTCGCCGAACGCCAGGCTCATCCCGGCCGCGCCCGCGTGGCCACCGAACTTCGTCAGGTGGCGCGCGCACCGCGCCAGCGCATCGTACAGGTTGACGCCGGCCACCGTGCGCGCCGAGCCGCGCCCTTCCCCGTCGCGGAAGCCGATCGCGATCGCCGGCCGCGCGAAACGGTCGACCAGGCGCGCGGCGATGATGCCGACCACGCCCGGATGCCAGCCCTCGGCGCCCACCACCAGCGCCGCGGCGCCGGCCTCGTCCGCCTGGAGCGCCGCCTGCGCGAGGGCTTCCTTCCAGACCAGCTCCTGCACGCGCTGCCGCTCGGTGTTCTGATCTTCCAGCTCGCCCGCCAGCCGTTCCGCGTCGGCGGGGCCCGCCAGCAGCAGATCGAGCGCGAGCTGCGCGTCGCCCAGGCGCCCGGCGGCGTTCAGGCGCGGCGTCAACCGGAAGGCGGCGTCGTGCGCGGTGATGCGGCCGCCTTCCAGCTCTGCCCGCGTCGCCAGCGCGGCCAATCCCGGACGCTGGCGCGTCGACAACCGCTGCAGCCCGGCGGCCACCAGGATCCGATTCTCCGCGACGAGCGGAACGAGGTCGGCGATCGTCCCGAGCGCGACCAGATCCAGGAGGTCGCGCGGATCGAAGGCGGACCCGAGGCGCGTGCGCAGCGCCGCCGCCAAATAGAACGCGACGCCGCACGACGCCAGCCCCTTGAACGGAAACGTGTCGTCGGGGCGGCGGGAATTGACCAGGGCGTAGGCGGCGGTTTCGCCTTCGGGCAGCTCGTGGTGGTCGATCACGATCGCGTCGATCCCGCGCGCCCGCGCGGCGGTCAGCGCCTCGTGGTCGCTCGTGCCGCAGTCGCCGGTCACCAGGACCCGGCAGCCGTCGGCGGCGAAGCGCGCCACGTCGTCGACGCCCAGACCGTACCCGGCGTGCCGGCTCGCGGCGCGCGGCACGACCTGCCCGCCGAAGGCGCGCAGCGCGCTGGTCAGGATCGCCGCGGTGGTGACGCCGTCGACGTCGTAGTCGCCGAAGACGCCGATCGTCTCGCGGGCCGCCAGCGCCGCCGCCAGCCGTTCCATCGCGCGCGGCAGATCGGCCATGCCGTCCGGCGGGCGCAGGTCCGCCAGCCGCGGCGCCAGGAAGCGCGCCGCCAGATCCGCCTCCGCGATCCCGCGGGCGACCAGCAGGCGCGCGGTGAGCGGCCGGATCCGCATCGCCGTTGCGAGCGCCGCCACCTTCGATTCATCGATCGACGGCGCGGCCCAGGCGATGCCGGTCACGAAGCCAGGCTATCATCCTGACCTGTGGATATCTTTTTTCCGCGCAGGCACCTGTGGATAACCCCACCGGGCTCCGCTCGCCTGAGGGTTGAGGGGGCCGCGGTCTGTGTGTGCCCCTCCGTGCTCAAACAGTCCTCGCGGGTCGACCGCGGATCTTCTCGGCAGGCTCAGTAGACCGCTGCGGAACTGCGCGCGGAGGGGCACACACAGCCCACGTCCTTCTCAACCCGCGGCTTCGCTACGCCTTGAACGCTTCCGGACGGAGTGAAGCGCCGTAGGCGAGGCGCCGTGGACGTTGTGTTCCCACCCGCGCGCAGTTGCGCAGCGGCCTACTGAGCTTGCCGAGAAGATCTGCGGTCGACCCGCGAGCACTGTTTGAGCACGGGAGGGAACACGACGGCCGCGGCCCCCACCGAAGAAGCGAATGGAGCCCCTAGAGGCCTTCGGGATCTTCTTCGTCGCGCTGCGGGCGGCGCACCTGGCGCCCCTGCTTCTTCTGGCTGACCACGTACTTCTCGTTCAGCCAGATCAGGATCGGGCTGGCGATGAAGATCGACGAATAGGTACCGACGATGACGCCGACGTTCATCGCGAAGGCGAAGTCGCGGATGACGCCGACGCCCCAGATGTTCATCGCCAGCGTCACGAAGAACACCGTGGCGCTGGTCCAGATGGTGCGCGACAGCGTCTCGTTGATCGACTGGTTGACCACGCGATCGAAGCGGCGGTCGCGCAGCCGCGCCGCGTTCTCGCGGATGCGGTCGAAGACGACGATCGTGTCGTTCATCGAGAAGCCTATGATCGTCAGGATCGCCGCCACCGTCGTCAGCGAGAACTCTTTGTACGTGACGGCGAAGGCGCCGATCGTGATCACCGCGTCGTGCAGCAGCGCGACGACCGTTCCGGGTCCGTACCGCAGGTCGAACCGGAACGCGATGTAGACCATGATGAGGAGGATCGCGAACAGCAGCGACTTGGTGCCGTCGACCTTCAGCTGGTTGCCGGCCTTGGCGCCGACCGAGTCGACCTTCGGGATCGCCGAGACGGCGCCCGCGCCCAGCTTCGCGTCCAGGCCGCGGCGGATCTCGGTGTCGAGGCCCACCAGCGTCACCTCGTAGGTGTTGTCGTCGGCGCGGCCGAACGACTGCACCTGCGTCGTGTTGATCCCGATCGCCTTGAGCGAGCTGCCGATCACGGCCGGCTCGACCGGGCGATCGTAGCGGAGGTAGATCTTGTCGCCGCCCTCCGACCACTCGAAGCGCTTCAGCGACGCCTCCCCGACCTTCGCCAGCGACTCCCGGATCTGCTTCGCCTGCGTCTCCGACACGACCGAGACCGCGCCGACGCGCACCAGATAGTTCCACTTCTTCTGCCCGGTCGGATCCGCGTACTTGACGACGTCTGCGTCGGGGAAGCCGTTCTCCGCCAGCGTCTTGCGCACCTCGGCGGCCTCCACGGGGCGCGAGAACTCGATCAGGATCTCGCTACCGCCGCGGAAATCGACGCCCCAGTTCATGAAGTGACCGCGGCTCTTGATCACGTAGGCGTTGAGCGGAAGCATGATGATCGTCAGCAGGACCAGGACGATCGACAGACCGATCCAGTACTTCTGACGGCCGATGAACTCGTAGGTCGAGTGCGGCTTGATGACCTCGAAGAACTTCTGGTCTTGGTTCTGGACGGCCATGTTAGATGGACAGGGTTGGCTTGGCCGCGCCGCGACGTCCGACCAGCGCGTCGAACATCCAGTGCGAGACCCAGTAGGACGTGAACAGGTTGGTGATGATGCCGACCAGCAGCGTGACCGCGAAGCCGCGGATCGGGCCCGAACCGTAGGAGTAGAGAACGACGCCCGCGACGAAGTTGGTGACGTGCGCGTCGAACACGGTCCAGAACGCGCGCGCGAAGCCGGCGTCGACGGCCGTGCGCACCGATTTGCCGAGGCGTAACTCCTCGCGTATGCGCTCGTAGATGATGATGTTGGCGTCGACCGCCATGCCGACGGTCAGCACCAGGCCCGCGATCCCGGGCAGCGTCAGCGACGCCTCGAAACGGGCCAGGATCGCCAGCATGTAGAGCATGTTCAGCAGCATCGCGATGACCGCGATGAGGCCCGACAGCCGGTAGTAGATCAGCATGAACAGGACGACGGCCACGGCGCCGATGGTCATCGCCGTCTTCGCCTTCTCGATCGAATCGCGCCCCATCGTCGGGCCGACCTGGGTCTCGAAGGTCTTGCGCAGCGGCGCGGGCAGCGCGCCCGAGCGCAGCACCGCCACAAGGTCCTTGGCCTCCTGCTGCAGCTGGAACGGATCGCCGTAGCTGCCGAGGGTGATGCGG
Source organism: Polyangia bacterium (assembly GCA_035315605.1). Taxonomy (GTDB): domain Bacteria; phylum Myxococcota_A; class Polyangia; order Fen-1088; family Fen-1088; genus JADGRB01. The sequence continues at coordinate 11,762 of DATFXS010000148.1, read as the reverse complement.
CCGCGCGCGCCGATGCGGCTCTTGATGACCGGTGCGCTGGTGATCTTCTCGTCGAGGAGGATCGCCATCTTGCGGCCGATGTTGTCGCCCGTCATGCGCTCGGAGATCGCCGCGCCCTGGTGGTCGAACTCGAACGCGACCTCGGGGCGCCCGGTGTTCTGGTCCCAGGTCTGGTCCGCGTTGGCCAGGTACTCGCCGGTCAGCGCCGCCCGCTTGTGAAGGTAGTAGGTGCGCCAGTAGCGGTCGGGGCTCTGGTCCCCTTCCTCGCTGCGCCCCTGAATCTCCTCGTAGCCGATCTCGTGATCGGCGGGCACCGCGTTCTCGCCGGTCAGCCCGGCGACGAACTTCTGCAGCGCATCGCGGCTCTTCGACCGCAGGTACAGATCCTCGTGCTGCTTGCCCGAATCTTCCTCGGTCCAGGCCTCGGCCTTGACGTCGATGTCGGTCGGGCCGAGCGGCGCCTTCTCGTCGCGCTTCGGCACCAGGCCGGCGATCTTCCGCATGTAATCGGTCGGGCCGTCGTCGACGATCTTGAACTCGAGCTGCGCGGTGCGGCCGATGATCGACTTGATGCGCTCGAAGTCGGCCGGCTTGAGGCCGGGCAGCTCGACGATGATGTCCGTCCCCTTCTTGATGATGGTCGGCTCGGCGACGCCCAGCTTGTCGACGCGGCCGCGGATCGTCTCGATGCCCTGGCGGAGGGCGTAGTCGCGCACCTCCTCGACCTGGTCGGGATCGATTCGCAGGCGGATGACACCGGTCTGCGCGTTGCGGTCGACGAGATCGAGCTGCTTGCGGAAGTCGCGCAGCATGGCGTCGTCGACCTTGCTCTGGTCGGCCGGGTTCTTGAACGTGAGGATGATGTCGTCGCGACCCTCGCGGTTCACGTTCAAATCCTTGACGCCCTTGTCGCGGGTCAGGCGGTCCTCGATGTCCGACGAGATCCGGTCGGCCTTGTCGGAGACGGCCTTGTCGACGTTCACCTCGTAGACCAGGTGCAGGCCGCCCTGGAGATCGAGGCCCAGCTGAATCTTGTTCGAGAAGTGATTCTTGATGAGGCTCGGCTGCTTCTCCTCAGGGACCAGCGTCGCCACGAGGCAAAGCACCGCCAGCACGGTCACGACACCGTAGAGCGCTGCCTTCCACCACCATGTTCGTTCCATGCGTGTGCTTGGCGTCCGATGTTGCGGTCGTTCGATCGTTGGCGGCGCGGCCGATCAGGAGGCCTTGGCCTCGGACTTCGTCTCCGACTTCGCCGCCGTCGGGCCCGTGTAGACGCCGGTGACGGCGCTGCGAAGCACGCGGATGCGGACGCCTTCCTGAAGCTGCAGCGTCACCTCGCTGTCCTTCATGCCGGTGATCTTGCCGATGATCCCGCCCTGCGTGGTGACGTCATCGCCCTTCTTCAGCTCGGACAGCATCCTCTGATGCTCCTTCGCCTTCTTCGACTGCGGGCGAATCACCAAGAAGTACATGATCGCGACCATCGCCAGGATCATGAACATCGGGCTGCCGAGAATACCGCCCGGGCCACCCTGTGCAGGGGCAGTTTGGGCCAAACCATTGAGGAATTGAGTCACGACGGCCTCCAGCCGCGCAACGCATAGCAGGAAGGAGGGAGGGGGGCAAGAGATATGGGCTGAGCCGCCCCGATCACCCCACCCTTTCGTCCCCGAAGGCAGCCACTTCCGCGATGTCGCCCAGGCCCAGCACGAGCATCACCAGGCGATCGAATCCCAGGGCAATCCCAGCCGTGGGCGGCATCCGGGGCAGCGCCGCCAGCAGCGCCTCGTCGATCGGATAGACGTCGCGGCCCCGGGCGGCGCGCAGGCGGGCCTCCTCCTCGAAGCGGCGGCGCTGCTCGACCGCGTCGGTCAGCTCGCCGAACGCGTTGGCCAGCTCGAGGCCGCCCGCGTACAGCTCGAAGCGCTCCACCACGCGGGGATCGGCGGGCTTCGGCCGGGCCAGCGCGGCCAGCGGCGCCGGCCAGTCGAACACGAACGTCGGTCCCGCCGCGGCCAGGTTCGGCTCGATGCGGTCGAGGAACACCTGATAGAAGAGGTCGTCCCAGGCGACCGCCGTCCCGACCGCGACGCCGGCAGCCATCGCCTTCGCGCGCAGCGCCGCCGCGTCCTCGTCGCCGCCGATCGCGAAGCCCGCGTGGCGCGCCCAGAGATCGCGCACGGTGGTGCGCGCGAACGGGGCGGCCAGTCCGAGCGCGGCCGGATCGCGCCCGGCGGCCGCCGCCGCGACGCGCAGCAACGCCTCGGAGTCGTCGGCCAGCGCCTCCAGCGGTGCGTTCGCGCGGTACCACTCGACCATCGTGAACTCGCCGCGGTGATGCGGGCCCGATTCGTTGTCGCGCCAGCACTTCGCGATCTGGACGATGCGCGGCAGGCCGGCGGCGACCAGACGCTTCATGTGGTACTCGGGCGACGTGATCAGCCAGTGACCGCGGCCGGCAGGTAGCGCGTCCAGGTGGACCTCCTGGCCGGGCGACCGGACGCGCGCCGGCGTGTCGACCTCCAGGAAACCCTGCGCCTCGAACCAGCTGCGGACGGCGCGCAGGATGCGGGCGCGCGCCTCCAGCGTCTCGCGCGACGCCACCACGGCGCCGCCTAGGCGCGGGACAGCCGCTCGAGGTACTGGCCGGTGCGCGTGTCGATCTTGATGACGTCGCCGACGTTGATGAACAGCGGGACGTTGATCGACGCACCGGTCGAGATCTTCGCCGGCTTCGTCGCTCCCGTCGCGGTGTCGCCGCGGAAGCCAGGGTCCGTTTCGACGATCGCCTGCTCGATGAAGTTCGGCAGCGAGACGGCAACGGCGCGGCCGTTGAAGAACAGCACCTCGACGTTGATGTTCTCGGGCATGAAGTCCGCCGATTCGCCGACGGTCCCCTTCGGGATGTTCACCTGGTCGTAGGTCGTCGTGTCCATGAAGATGAACGAGTCGGCGTCGGCGTAGAGGTACTGCATCGTCTTGGTCTCGACGTCCGCGGGCTCCAGCTTGTCGCCCGAGCGCAGGTTGCGTTCCAGCACCGCGCCCGTCAGCAGGTTCTTCATCTTGGTGCGCGTGAACGCGGCGCCCTTGCCCGGCTTGACGAACTGGAACTCGACGATCGTGTAAGGCGCGCCGTCGATCATGATCTTCAAGCCCTTGCGGATATCGGAAGTGTCGTACATGGCGACGCCGGTTTAGCCCGCGAATCGCCGCACCGTCAAGGCTCCGTTCACTTCTTCGTCCGGGGCCGCGGCCGTCGTGTTCCCCTCCCGTGCTCAAACACCCCTACGCGGCAGAACCCAGATCTACTAGGCACGCGCTCGTGGCCGCTCCGGGAACTGCGCGCGGGAGGGGAACACGACGTCCACGGCTCCTTTGACTTCGGCGCTTCACTCCGCCCGAAAGCTGACGGTGAGCCTGATCCGAGCCGCAGCGCGTTCAAGGCGTAGCGAAGCAGCGGGTTGAGAAGGACGTGGGCTGTGTGTGCCCCTCCGCGCGCAGTTCCGCAGCGGTCCACTGAGCCTGCCGAGGAGATCTGGAACCGACCCGCGAGGACTGTTTGAGCACGGGGGGGCACACACAGACCGCGGCCCCCTCAACCCAAAGGCGAGCGGAGCCAGCTACGGCGCGGAGGTGCCTTCGCGGCCGTAGGCGTCTTCGAGGCGGACGACGTCGTCCAGCTCGGTGGTCGACACCTCGAAGACGTCGGTGTCCTCGAGGGCGATCATCCGGTGCCGCAGCAGCGGCGTGACGTGGAACGCGTCGCCCGGCCCCATTTCCTTGAATTGCGGCGGCTGGCCCTCGAGGAAGTGCTCGAACTGCATCCGCCCCGCCCAGACCATCACCGTTTCATCCTTTTTCTTGTGGTACTGCAGCGACAGCTTGTGACCCTTCTTGATGTGCAGCACCTTGCCGACGTAACGATCCGTCACGGCCCAGATCATCTCGTGGCCCCAAGGCTTCTCGACTCTTTTCATGAGTGGCGGCTCAGGGACTCGAACCCCGGACCCGGCGCGTATGAAACGCCTGCTCTAACCAGCTGAGCTAAGCCGCCAGAAATGGTCCGCGATCTTGCGCGGCACCCCGACGCTGTCAAGACCAACCTGTCAGGACCAAGGATCATTTGGACGTTGTCGACGGGGCGGCGGCAGGTACTCGACGTCCGCCGGCGACGACGTGGCCGACGGCGGCCGGCCGGCGGCGAGCAGCCGCACGGCGCCCAGGCCGGCCAGGAACCCGCCGACGTGCGCCATCCACGCCACGCCCGAATTGCCCGGGATCAGGAACTGCCCGAGGAACCAGATGCCGAGGAAGATCCAGGCCGGCACGTCCCGCACGTGCCAGAGCAGCGGGATGGCGACGAACGTCACGACCTTCGCCCGCGGAAAAAGCATGACGTAGCCCCCCAGCACCCCCGCGATCGCGCCCGATGCGCCGATCATGGGCGCCCGCGAGTCCGGCAGGCTGAACGACTGGGCCAGCGCGCCCACGATCCCGACGATGAAGTAGAAAATGATGTAGCGGATCGGGCCCAGGCGCTCCTCGACGTTGTCGCCGAAGATCCAGAGGAACCACATGTTCCCGATCAGGTGCATCCAGCCGCCGTGCAGGAACATCGACGTGAACAGCGAGCCAGGCAGCGGCAGCAGGTCCCGCGGCGCGATGTCGACCCAGTTCACGATCTCGTAGGGGATTGCCCCGCCCGCCAGCAGCAAGAGGCGCTGACTGCGATCGTCGAGGGACAGCTCGAACAGGAACGCGATCGCGTTCGCCGCGATCAGCAGCAGCGTCACCGCCGGAAAGCGCGTGCGCGGGTTGTGGTCGCGGAGTGGGAAAAGCACCCTCTGTCAGTCTGACACGAAACACCAAATGCCGCGCCGACGGGCTTCGCCGACCTTGACTGTGCCGGAAGCGACCCCTATAACGCGCCTAAGAAGATGCGTCTTTACAGCGGAAAGATCCCGACGGTCGGTTCGGAGATCGTGAAGAGTCTGGTCGAGGCCGGCGACATCGAGGTGTCGGATCGGGCGGAGGCCGAGATGGACGTCCAGGCGGTGCTGAAAGAGTACATCCGCCTCGATCGGGAGATCACCGAGAAGACGAAGGATGTGCTGCAGAAGCGCAACCTCCCCTACGAACAGTTCGGCAAGGTCAAGCGCGCTCTGGCGGGCGAAAAAGGTTTCGGGCTCGGCGAAGAGGGCTTGGATTGGATGACGACCCAGATGATCGAGTCGTTCATGCAGTCCCAGCACATCGCCGAGATCTTCGTGGACGACACCGTGCTGCGAAAGCGCATGAGCGATGTGCTGAAGAAGCACATGCAGGTCGACGAGGAGCTGGACGAGGAAGTTCGCCGCCGGATCAAGAACCTCGAGGAAGGGACCTCCACCTGGGAGGTCGAGTACGGCAAGGTTCTGGATCAGATCAAGCGGAACCGCGGCCTCGATCAGTAGACACGCCCGTCACGTCGAAATCGTCGGGCGGGGGCGGGGCCGGCGCGCGGTCCCGGGCGTTGGCGACCACCGCGCGGACCAACCGATCGACGGCGCGCGCGACGCTCGGAAGCTGGGCCCCTTCGGCCAGAAATCCCGGCGTCGAGTAGACCCGCGCCTTCTGGTCGATGGTGACGTCCTCGGGCGCGCAGGGACGGACGTCGGCGCCCATCACGGCGGCGTGCTTCGCCGCCGGCGCCCCCTTCGACCCGAGGGTCAGGCGCACGCCGGCCGCCGGCCCCAGCACGCGCGCCGCCAGCAGCGCCGACAGCCCGATGAAGCCCATCGGCCGCCGCGACTGCAAGAGCGCGCGCAGCAGCTGCGCGACGTCCGGCTGGATCTGACAGAGGGCATGTTTCTCCGGATAGTCGGACAGCGTCGCGATCGGCCCTTCCCCGCCGGGCACGATCAGGGCGTCGATCGAATCGACGGTCAGCGCCGACAGCGGCCGGATCTGCGGCCCGGCCAGCCGCGCCGCCTCCGCCCAGGCGTTGCGCGCGCCGCCCGCGCGCTCGCTGCTGACGTGATCGACGACGGCCGCCTGATCGGCGTCGGGCGCCGCGCAGATCGCCTGCGCGCCGGCGCGCTCGATCACGAGCAACGTCAGGATCGATTCCGCGACGTCGCTGCCGTCGAGCCGGCCGCAACCGGAGAGCAGGACACCCACCCGCTTCGCCATGGTGAACGCCTACTCTACCCGCGCGGCGTGAGCGCGTCGAACTCGAGGGCGTGGCGGTGCACGAAAAAGCCCTGGTCCTTCAGGTGCGCGCACAGCGCGGAAAGGGCCGGCTCGTCCGCCGGGAAATCAGCGTCGGCAAGCAGCATGCGAACCTGGTAGAGCGGGTTCCGGGCGCGATCCCTTTTCGCGCTGACGCCGGCCAGGACGTCGCCGGAGCGGCCGATGCTGGCCAGCCAGGCACGAGCACCCTCTTCGAAGGTGCGGTCACTCTCTTCTGTGCCCCTCTTTTCACCCGGAACGACCTGCCGCACGCCGATCTCGATCCGACCACGGGCGAAGCCGTGCGCCTCGGCCGCCGCCATCACCTTCGGGATCGCGACGGCGTCGATGACGTCGCGGGGATCGCGCGCGCCGGCGATGATCAACGCCCGACAGCGCTCGGGGCCGCTCTTCTCGTCGTCGCCCGAATCGAGCTCGTGCACGAACTTCAGGGTCTCGTAGACCCCGGTGTCGTCGGGCGGCACGAAACGGCCCCGCACCTTGAGGATCCATGCCCACTGCCAGCGGTCGCGCCAGTCCTCATCCTCGAGGTAATCCGAGAAGTAGCTGGTCCGGATCCGCTCGATCTTCCAGTCCGTGATCTCGCCTGTGATCCCCCAGGCGTCCAGGAACGCGCGCACCAGCTCCGGCGATCCCTCGTGAAGCGAGAAGAACTCGGCGCGTGTCACGTCGAGCTCGCATCCCTCCGCGGTCACGGTCGGGTTCCAGAGGTTGAACACGTTCGCGTTCTACGTCAGCAGGGGGTCTTCGGAAAGCTGCCGGCCACGATCGCGGCGCGCGCGCGCCGCGCCAGGCCGAGGTAGTGCTGGAGGTTGTGGATGCTGGCGAGCCGGTGGTAGAGGAGCTCCTCGGCCCGGAACAGGTGCGCCAGATAGCCGCGGCTGTACGAGGCGCAGCACTCGCACGGGCAGCCCTCCTCGACCGGGGCGGTATCGTCCTTGTACTGGGCGTTGGCGATGTTGAGGCGCCCGCCCGGCACGAACAGCTGGCCGTTGCGCGCGTTGCGGGTCGGCATCACGCAGTCGAACATGTCGACGCCCGCGCCGATGGCGGTCCAGATGTCCTCGGGCGTGCCGACGCCCATCAGGTAGCGGGGGCGGTCGGCCGGCATCTCGGCCGCGATCGCGTCGATCACGCCGTACATGATGTCCGGCGCCTCGCCGACGCCGAGGCCGCCCAGCGCCAGCCCGTCGAACGGCATCGCGGCGATGTCGCCAAGGTGCGCGCGCCGCAGATCGACGTGCACGCCGCCCTGGACGATCCCGAACCGGAGCTGGCCAGGCGCGGCCGGCGCGGCCAGGCACTGGCGCGCCCAGCGGGTGGTGCGCGCCATCGCCGCCTCGATCGTCTCGCGCGGCGCGTCCGACGGCGGGCACTCGTCGAACGCCATCGCGACGTCGCTGCCGAGCGCGGCCTGGATCGCCATCGCGCGCTCGGGCGTCAGGCGCTGCTCGCTGCCGTCCAGGTGCGAGCGAAACGTCACGCCCTCGTCGTCGACGGTCCGCCGCTCGCGCAGGCTGAACACCTGGTAGCCGCCCGAATCGGTCAGGATCGCGCGCGGCCAGCTCATGAAGCGGTGCAGCCCACCGAAGGCGGCCACCCGCTCGGCGCCCGGACGCAGCGCCAGGTGATACGTGTTGCCGAGGATGATGCGCGCGCCCAGGCGCTCGAGATCGCCCGCCGACAGCGCCTTCACCGTCGCCTGCGTCCCGACCGGCATGAACACCGGCGTCTCCACCGGCCCGTGAGCGGTCTGCAGCACGCCCGCGCGCGCACGCCCCGCGCGCGCCACCACCTCGAAGGTGCTCACGCGCGTTCTCCCTTTATCAGCATCGCGTCCCCGTAGCTGTAGAACCGGTAACCGTGTTCGACCGCCTCGCGATAGGCGCCGAGCACGTTCGTCGTCCCGGCGAAGGCGGCCACCAGCATCAGCAGCGTCGACCGCGGCAGATGGAAGTTGGTGATGAGGTCCGTCACCACCTGGAAGCTGTCGCCCGGAAGCAGGCAGAGATCGGTCTCCGCTTCGCCCGCCGGGATCTCGCCGCCGTGGGCGCGCGCCGCCGCCTCCAGCGCGCGCACCACGGTCGTGCCGACCGCGACCACCGGACGGCCCTCGCGCCGGGCGCCCGCGATCGCCTCCGCGGCCTCGGCCGGGATCCGATAACGCTCGGGGTCCAGACGATGCGCGCGCGGGTCGTCGACCTCCACGGGCCGGAACGTCCCCGGCCCTACGTCCAGCGTGATCATCGCAATGCGGTGGCCGGCGTCCGCGATCGCCGACAGCAGCGCCGGTGTGAAGTGGAGACCGGCGGTCGGCGCGGCGACGGCGCCCGCGCTGGCCGCGTAGACCGTCTGATAGCGGGCGCGATCGTCGACCGCTGGCGCGGCGTCGCCCAGCCGCTTGCGCGCCGCCTCGATGTACGGCGGCAGCGGCAATTCGCCAATCTCATCCAGCACGGTCAGCAGCGACGCGCCCGGCCCGGTCAGGCGCAGCGATGCGCGCCCCGCCTCCCACTGCTCGACCACCTCGACGTCGACGCCGCCGCCGACCGCGATGGTGGCCGTCTTCCCGCCGAGCCCCCGCGTCAGGCCCTCCCACAGTTCACAGAATCGACCATTCTGTCCCCTCTCGCTGGACACGCGGCGCGTCAGCAAGAATTCGACGGCGCCCCCGGTCGGCTTGCGCCCCCGGAGGCGGGCCGCGAGGACACGCGCATCGTTCAGGACCAGCACCGCCCGCGGCGGCAGCTCGTGCAAAATGTCCCGAAATCGCAGGTGCTTGCGCTTCTCGCCGCGGCGATCCATGACCATGAGGCGTGCGTCATCGCGCGCATCCGCGGGAGCGGCGGCGACGCGGTCCGGCGGCAAGAAAAACTCGAAGTCGGCGGTCTGCAAGCCAGCTGCTCTCTGCAATCCACTTTACAAAACTTCGTTTCTCGATAATACAATCCCCTTCAGTTCCCCACATGACGATTCTCAAGGCGCATTTCTCCGACGGTACGGCGTTTCTGGAGCGCTACCTTTCGGACCTCGGTCAGGGGGGCCTTTTTTATCCGACGCGCCGGCCGCTGGCGATCGGCGAGACCGTCGTCGTCGCGATCCGGCTCGGCCGCCGCCGGAGCCCGACGCTGATTCGCGGTCAGGTCGCCTGGCGCCGTCCCGGCAAGCACAGCACCAAGACCAAGGCTGGCATCGGCATCGAGTTCCTGCCGACCGAGACGCAGGCCCGCGATTATCTCCTGGCGGTGGCCCGCGGTGATTCGGCCGAGATGGTCGCCCGCCGGCACCAGCGCCTGCCCGTCGAGCTGCCGATCCTCTGGCAGGTGCCGGGCGCGCTTCGCGACAACGCGGGCATCCTCCGCGACATCGGTCGCGGCGGTGCGTTCGTCAAGACCGAGCACGAGCAGCCCCTGCCGACGGACGGCGACGTGGTCCTGAAGGTTTCGCCGCCGGGCGCCGAGGTGGCGATGCCGCTGTCGGCGCGCGTGGCCTGGAAGGGCCATCCGGGCGGCGAGCACGGCTTCGGCGTCGAATGGAAAGCGCGCGACGCCGGCGGCACCCGCCGGATCAAGGAACTGGTCCGGCGCATCGAAGCGCGCGGCTAGCCGCTTCGTTCCGGACAGGCGTCAGAGCGGCGTGGTCAGGCGGCCTGGCGCGCCATTGGCGCCGTTCTGGGAGTGGCAGCCGTCGCAGTCGCCGCTGGCGATCGCCGCCGTCATCGCGCGTTCCTTGCCGGTCGTGTCGTCCTTCAGCCTGGCGTGGACCGGAAACGCTACCAGCTGGGTCAGGTAGAAGTTTCCGGTTTCGTTCGGCAGCATCGTCGTCTCGTCGCCGTTGGCGTCGTCGATGACGACGTGGACCAGGTCGGCCCCGCTGGCGCTGACGTTGATCCCGGCGCAATCGTCGGGCTCGTGGCCGGTCTGGTAGACCGTGCCGGACACGGCAAACAGCAGCGTCGTCGTTCCCGCGCCGTGACACGCGGCGCTGGCGGCACAACCCTCGCCTGGACGCATGTGGCGCGTGTTCCCCTCGGCGGGGCTCCAGGTGACCCCGCTCGTGCAGCGAGGCGACGCGTTCAGCGGGTCCGCGCTGCCGCCGTCCGGGCCACCATCCGCAGCGCCGCCGGCGTCACCAGCGACGCCGACGCACCCAACGCCTGCAAGGAGAACAAGCGCTGCCACTCCACCCGACCGGCGACTCCGTAAGCTCATCGCGACCTCTCGAGTAAAAAGGGAAGGCCCGTCCGCAGAGCAAACACCGCACCACCCTGGGGGCGTGCGTTCTCGCCGCGCGCGCAGATCGCGCGGGCAACCCAGTTGGCCGCGATGCCACGTCGGTTGGCGCGCGGGATCGCGCGGGCCGGACCGGCCGCCGCTCAGATCATGTTGAGGGCGTAGAGCGAGCCGCTGTTCGAGAGGACGTAGAGGCGGCGGGTCGCGGGATCGTAGGTGGCGGTCGCGCAGACGCCCTGGCCCGGGTTGAAGATTTCGAGCAGCGCGCCGCTCCCGCGATCGACGACGAACAGGCCGCCCCGGCTGCCCGAGAAGATCAGGTAGTCGCCGACGACCATCGGGTGGGTCAGATCGCCCGCCTCGCTCAGCCCCTGCCGCCACAGCACGTGCCCGTCGGGGTGCGCGGCGTGAAGTCCGTAGCGCGGGGCGACGAAGTACAGCCGGTCGGATGCCGCGGTGACGTCGCCGACCCCCTCGATGCCGAGCCGCCAGCGAATGGTGCCGTCGCGCGCATCCAGCGCGTACAGCCCGCCCGAATACGACGACACGTACGCGAGGTCGTCGGTCAGCGCCGGCGTCGTGTCGACGTCGACGAACTGATCCGACGCCGCCGCCAGCGACTTCGCCCACGTCACCTCGCCGCTGGACGCTGACAGCGACACGAAGTACCCGTCCGCGAACCCGGCGAGCAGCTGCGCGCCATGGAGGCGCGGGCCCGCGTAGCCGTGAATCGTGAAGCCCTCCGGCATGTCGCGTTCGTACTGCCAGCGCCACTTTCCCGTGCCGGGTTCCAGCGCGACGACGCGGTCGGCGGCGCTGGAGACGTAGACCAGCTCCGGCCCGATCTCCGCGGGGCGTTCGATGGCGCCCTTGCCGTGGTACGTCCACCGGATCTTGCCGCTCGCGGGATCGACGGCGTAGAAGGTGCCGTCGTCCGCGCCCAGGTAGACCTGCCCACGCGACTGATCGAAGCGCGCCTCGCTGTCGATGCCGCCCGACACCGACGTCACCCAGTCGAGGTGACCGGTCTCCGGCGCGACGCCGACGATCGCCGAGGCGCGCGATCCCAGCACCAGCCGCCCGTTCGCGAGCACGCCCGACGCGCACTCCTCGGGCGACGGCTCGAACAGACCGTGGTCGTGCAAGGTCGACCGCCAGACAATCTGCAGGATGCCCGCTCGGTGCGGGGACGCCGCCGATTCGTCGAGGCGGCGCGCGGTGGCGGCCGCGCAGCCGCCTGCGCAGACGACACCCGTCGCGATCGCGGCGACAGCGAGGCGAGCCGCGCCGGTCACT
>DATFXS010000147.1:0-7710 GCA_035315605.1 Polyangia bacterium | reverse complement strand
CGACGGGACCCGCACCGCCTCTTCGAAGCCTTTCGGCACATAGGCGCCCCGGCCCGCCAGCACGTGCCCGCGCAGGCGATCGACGAGCGCCCGGATGCCGGGATCGATCCCGGCGAACGGGTCGGCGCCCGCCCGCTCGGTGTTGATCCCCAGCATCGTCGAGGCGGCCGTGTTCGCGCCTTGCAGCTTTCCGGCCGCGTCCAGCAGCAACACCGGATCGGCGATGCCGTCAATCGCCGCTTGCGCCGCTTGCTGGGCCTGTAGCAGCTCGCCCAGCGAGCTCTTGCGGTAGCGTTCCAGCCGGTCGGCCATGCTGTTGAACTCGGTCGCGACCGCGGCGATCTCGTCTTCGCCACGGACGTCCGCGCGCGCCTTCAGGTCACCTTCACCGAAGCGGCGCACCGCCGCGCTGACGATGCGCAGCGGCCTCAGCGCGCGCGCGATCAGCCAGGTGGCGGCCAGCAGCCCCAGGATCGAGACGACGACGATCGCCCCCGTGACGATCTGCTCCAGCAGGTGGGCCCGGTCCGCCACCTGGTCGCTCTTCCGGACCATGGCGTCCTGGTTCATCGCCAGGATGTCGTCCGCGCGTTGCTTGATGCGGAAGAACGTCGGCTGCAGGACGCCGAAGTAGCGCTCCTCCCGCTCGGCGCGCGTGGCGAGCGGAAGATACGCGTCCAGCGCCTTCAGGTACGCGTTCCACGACTCGCGCAGCGCGTGCGTCGCCTCCCCCTCGCCCGCCTCCGTGATGTTGCCTTCCTGAACCTGGAGCTCGCTCTCGAAGGTGCGTTTGTGGGCGGCGATCGCCTCGACCGTGCCGGTCTCGTGGCCGGCCACCCGGTAGACGGCCGCGCTGTCGATTCGCTCGAGCGACTCCTTCATGCGCTGAGCGGCCAGCACGCTGCGATAGTTGTCCGCCAGGATCAGGCGCGACTGGCCGGCGAGGCGCGTAGTCACCGTGGCCGACAGGACGCCCACCAGGGCCAGCGCCACCGCGAGCGGCGCCTGGGCCAGCAGCAGCTTCGCCCGCAGCGTCACGTGTCGCCCTCCTCCTCCGTCGCCACGACGTGCACGTCCAGGCCGTGCGCCTCGCGCACCAGCCGCATCGCGATGGAGCGGCCGAGGAGCTGCTTCCACATCGGCTGGTGCGAGCGCCCCACCACCAGGTGGCCGACGCCGTGCGAGCGGGCGAACTCCAGGATGGCGTCGACCGGATCGCGCGCGCGCAGGCGCACCACCTCGGCGCCCAGCTCGCGGGCGATGTCCGTGTTGGTCAGCAGGTGTCGCTGGGCCTCCGAATCGATCTGCTCCGGCGATTCCCGGGGCGTCTCGACGAACACCACGAACCAGTCCGTGCTGAGACGGCCGGCCAGGCGCGAGCCCTTTCGCACCAGCGACCCGCCGCGCGGCGAGCCGGACGACAGGCAGACCATCACGCGGCTGCGCGAGCCGGTCGCGGCGGCGCTCTCGGGCGAGCGCACCGCGCCGGCGACCACCGGCCGCGCGCTGGCGCGCTCGACGCTCTCGGCCACCTCGCGCAGCGCGAGCTCGCGCAGGTGGGCCAGGTTCTGTTCCTTGAAGAAGTGCTCCAGGGCCCAGGGGATCTTGTCGGGCGCGTAAATCTTTCCGCCGCGCAGGCGCTCCTGAAGATCCTCGACGGCGAGGTCCAGGTTGACGACCTGGTCGGCCTGCTTCAGGAAGCTGTCCGGTACGGTCTCGCGGACCGCGACGCCGGTCGCGCGCTCGACCACGTCGTTCAGGCTCTCCAGGTGCTGGACGTTGACGGCGGCGATGACGTTGATCCCGGCGTCGAGAAGCTCGAACACGTCCTGATACCGCTTCCGGTTGTGGCTGCCGGGGACGTTCGTGTGCGCGATCTCGTCGACCAGCGCCAGCGCCGGGTTGCGGCGCAGGATGTTGTTCAGGCTCATCTCCTCGATGGTGACGCCGCGGTACTCGATCTGGCGCCTCGGGACGATCTCCAATCCATCGAGCAGCGCCTCGGTCTCCTTGCGACCGTGCGTCTCCACGAAACCCACGACGACGTCCACGCCCCGCTTCTTCAGCGCGTGCGCCTCTTCCAGCATCCGATAGGTCTTGCCGACACCGGCCGCGAAGCCGATATAGAGCTTGAGCCGGCCGCGCTTCCCCTTCTGGACCAGCTCCAGGAAGTCTTCCGGGCGCGGACGGTTGGCGGGTTGCTCCGACATCGGGCTGGTGCGGACAGTAAGTCCCCCTCACCGGCTCCATCAAGACGCGTGCCGTGCCTGGCGCGCCAGATGCACCGGAAGAAGGCGGATGCTGAGAGTGTCATGGCGGGTGCACCCGTCCATCCCGCTTCGGGCTGCGCGCATCAGGCTCGTCGCGATCCTCGTCGGCGCGATGCTCATGCTGGCCGCCGCGGGCACCTTCCTGCTCGGCGACGACGAAGAGCGCGAAATCCGCGCCCTTCCTGCCGAACAGCGCCGCGCCCTCTACCAGCGGACCGTCGAGAACCTGAAGACGATCTGCGACCCGGCCCCTGGCCGGTCGGTGCGCGAGTTCTGCCGGAACCAGGCCTCGCTGGCGCTCAAGTTCAGCGAGTGCGACGACGACTGTCGCCGGACGGCGCGGCGCCATCTGTCTCTGCCGCGCCCCTGACCCGTGCAAGTTGCACGATGAGGAGAGGCTGATCGGGCAATGTGCAGGCGATCCGGAGCGGCCGGCGCCGAGGGCTACTTCGCCGCGGCGGTCGTCGTCGCGGCCGGCAGTACCGGCGCCGGCTTGCCGAACTGCTGATCGAGCGCGCGGTTCACCGCGAGCACGTTGACGCGCGGCTCGCCGAACACACCCAGGTCCCGCCCCTGGACCTTGCTCTCGATCACCTGGGCGATGCGCCCCGGCGCCACCTGTCGCGCCCGCGCGATGCGCGGGGCCTGCCAGAGCGCGGCCTGGGGCGACAATTCAGGATCGAGGCCGCTCGCCGAAGTGGTCACCAGCTCCGCCGGGATCGGCATCGGCGCCTCGGGATTTTCCTTGCGCAGCCGTTCGACGTCGCCGGCCACGCGGTCTCGCAGCTTCTTCGACGTCGGGCCGAGGTTCGATCCCGACGACGACGTCGCGTCGTAACCGTTGTTGCCGGCGGCCGACGGGCGACCCTGCAGGTAGGCGGGGTTCGCGAACGCCTGGCCGATCAGCTCGGAACCGATGACGGTCCCCTTCTCGTCGCGCACCAGGCTGCCGTTCGCCTTGTCGTGGAACAAGACCTGAGCAGCCCCGGTCATCGCCAGTGGATAGACGAGCCCGGTCAGGATCAGCGTGACGACCGTGGCGCGCAGCGCAATCATGATTTCTCGACGCATGGGACGTTCCTCGTTTCAGATGATGCGAAGGCCTGCCAGGACGAGATCGATCAGCTTGATGCCGACGAACGGCGCGACGATGCCGCCGACGCCGTAGACCAGCAGCGAACGGCGCAGGATCACCGCCGCGCCGAGCGGCCGATACTTCACCCCGCGCAGCGCGAGCGGGATCAGCAGGATGATGATGATCGCGTTGAAGATCACCGCCGACAGGATGGCGGAGAACGGCGAGGCCAGCCGCATGATGTTCAGCGGCGCGATCTCCGGGAACACGCCCATGAACAACGCGGGCAGGATCGCGAAGTACTTGGCGACGTCGTTCGCGATCGAGAACGTCGTCAGCGTCCCGCGCGTCATCAAGAGTTGCTTGCCGACCTCGACGATCTCGAGGAGCTTGGTCGGATTCGAGTCGAGGTCGACCATGTTGCCGGCCTCCTTGGCGGCCTGCGTGCCGCTGTTCATGGCGACGCCGACGTCGGCCTGAGCCAGCGCGGGGGCGTCGTTGGTGCCGTCGCCGGTCATGGCGACCAGCTTCCCCTTGGCCTGCTCGTTCTTGATCAGCTGCATCTTCGTCTCGGGCGTCGCCTCGGCCAGGAAGTCGTCGACGCCCGCCTCCTTGGCGATCGCCGCGGCCGTACGCGGGTTGTCGCCGGTGATCATGATCGTCTTGATCCCCATCGCGCGGAAACGCGCGAAGCGCTCGGCGATGCCGGTCTTGACGATGTCCTTGAGGTGGATGATGCCGAGGACGCGCGAGTCGTCGGCAACGGCGAGCGGCGTGCCGCCGCTGTCGCCGATCCGGTTGGCGATCTCCTTGAGCTCGGCAGGGACGGTCCCGCTCCGCTCGCGCACGTGGGCGGAGACCGCGTCGACCGCGCCCTTCCGGATCGAACGGCCGGGGAGATCGATGCCGCTCATGCGCGTCTGGGCGGTGAACGGCACGAAGGTCCCGCCGTGGGAAGCGGGGGCGCTGATCTTCAGCTTCTCGCCGATCAGCGTGACGATCGAGCGGCCCTCGGGCGTTTCGTCGGCGAGGCTGGCGAACTGGGCCGCGATCGCCAGGTCTTCCAGGCGGACGCCGGCGAGCGGGATCAGCTCCGTCGCCATCCGGTTGCCGTGCGTGATCGTGCCGGTCTTGTCGAGCAGCAACGTGTCGACGTCGCCGGACGCCTCGACCGCGCGCCCGCTCATGGCGATGACGTTCTTTTGCAACAGCCGGTCCATCCCCGCGATGCCGATCGCCGACAGCAGGCCGCCGATGGTGGTCGGGATCAGGCAGACCAGCAGCGCGACGATCACCGTCGCGGAGAGCGCGATGGTCGAGTACTTCGCGAGCGGCACCAGCGTCACGCAGGCGAACAGGAAGACCAGGGTCAGCCCGACGAGCAGGATGTGCAGGGCGATCTCGTTGGGCGTCTTCTGGCGCGACGCGCCCTCGACGAGGCC
The DNA here is from genome assembly GCA_035315605.1 of Polyangia bacterium. Classification (GTDB taxonomy): domain Bacteria; phylum Myxococcota_A; class Polyangia; order Fen-1088; family Fen-1088; genus JADGRB01. The sequence goes on along the minus strand of DATFXS010000147.1, from coordinate 2,923 downwards.
GATCATCCGGTCGAGGAACGATTCTCCCGGGTCGACGCCGATGCGAACCACGATCCGATCGGACAGCACCTTGGTTCCGCCGGTCACGGCCGAACGGTCACCGCCGCTCTCGCGGATGACCGGCGCCGACTCGCCCGTGATGGCCGACTCGTCGACCGAGGCGATCCCCTCGATGATCTCGCCGTCCCCGGGAATGAGCTCGCCCGCCGTCACGACGACGACGTCGCCCTTGCGCAGTGAAGACGACGGAACGCTCTCCTCCACGCCACCGATTCGCCCGCCCGCCAGACGGCGCGCCATCGTCTCCTTCCGCATTCGCCGGAGGGTGTCCGCCTGCGCCTTCCCCCGCCCTTCCGCCACCGCCTCGGCGAAGTTCGCGAACACGACCGTGAACCAGAGCCAGATCGAGACCGCGCCGGTGAACCAGAGCGGCGCGCTCGCCGACGCGCGGTGGACGAGATCGCGGACGAAGATCAGCGTGGTCAGGAGGCTGCCGATCTCGACCACGAACATGACCGGGTTCTTCGCGACGTGCTGGGGGACCAGCTTGCGGAACGAATCCCCGACCGCGCGCTTGATGATGTCGCGGTCGAACAGTGACAGCGCTTGAGCCTTGGGGCGGAACATGGCTAGTAGACCTTTCCGGCAAGCCCGGCGAAGTGCTCGACGATGTTGCCGAGAGACAGCGCCGGGAAGAACGTCAGCGCGCCGACGATGACGACGACCGACACCAGCAGCACCGCGAAGGTGCCTCCGTTGGTCGGGAACGTACCTGCGCTGGGCGGAACGACCTTCTTACCGACCATCGACCCGGCGATCCCGAGCGCTGGCACGATCATCAGGAACCGCCCCGCCAGCATGTCGATGCCGAGCGACACGTTGTACCAGGGCGTGTTGGCGTTTAGCCCCGCGTAGGCGGAGCCGTTGTTTCCGGCGCCGCTCGAGTACGCGTAGAGAATCTCCATGAGGCCGCGCGGGCCGGCGTTGTTCAGGGACGACAGGCCGTAAGGAGCGACCGCGCTCCAGGCCGAAAAGCCGAGGATGATCAGCGGAAAGATCAGCGCGTACAGCATCGCCAGCTTCATCTCGCGCGATTCGATCTTCTTGCCCAGGTACTCGGGCGTTCGGCCGACCATCAGACCGGCGATGAACACCGTCAGCACCACGAACACCAGCATCCCGTAGAGGCCGGCGCCCGTACCGCCGAAGACCACCTCACCGAGCTGGATGTTGGCGAGCGGGACCAGACCGCCGAGCGGCGTGAAGCTGTCGTGCATGGCGTTGACCGCGCCGCACGACGCATCGGTCGTCACGGTCGCGTAGAGCGCGGACGCCGAGACGCCGAAGCGCGCTTCCTTTCCCTCCATGTTGCCGATCGTCTGATCGATCGGCAGCCCGGCCAGCGCGGGGTTGCCCTGGGCCTCGAAGTGGTAGCAGGCAACGACGCCGGCGAAGAACAGGATCGACATCGCGCCCCAGATCGCCCAGCCGTGGCGCTGGTCGCGTGCCATCCGGCCGTAGGTGTAGGTCAGCGCCGACGAAACCGCGAAGATCATGAACAGCGAAAGGAAGTTCGCAAATGGCGTCGGATTCTCGAACGGGTGGGCGGCGTTGGCGTTGAAGAAGCCGCCGCCGTTGGTGCCGAGTTGCTTGATCGCCTCCTGCGATGCGACCGGCCCGAGCGCGAGCGTCTGCTTCGCACCTTCCAGCGTCGTCACGTCGGCGTAGGGCGACAGGTTCTGGATCGCGCCCTGCCAGACCAGCGCCAGGCCGAAGACGATGCTCAGCGGCAGGAAGATGTAAACGATGCCGCGGATCAGATCGACCCAGAAATTGCCCAGTGTCTTGGCGCCATCGGGCCCCGGCCGGCGCGCGAAGCCGCGCCCGAGCGCCAGCGCGACGCCGATCCCCGCCGCCGCCGAGGTGAAGTTGTGCCAGGCGAGCCCCGCCATCTGCGACAGGTAACTCATGGTCGATTCGCCCGAGTAGCCCTGCCAGTTGGTGTTGGTCGTGAAGCTGGCTGCGGTGTTGAAGGCCGACGTCGGCTCGACCGCCCCGAAGTGCTGCGGGTTGAACGGCAGCACGCCCTGCAGCCGCTGGATCAGATAGGTGACGATCAAACCGAACGCGCTGAAAACGAGCAGCGCGAACGCGTACTGCTTCCAGGTCTGTTCCTTCTTCGGATCGACGCCGGACAGTCGATAGCACAGGTGCTCCACTCGCCCGAAGGTGCGCGGCAGCGGCTGCCGGTCCCCCTCGAAGACGCGGAACATGTAGACGCCGAGCGGCTTCGTCACCGCGAGGATCGCGACGAAGAAGATCAGGATTTGTACCCAGCCAATGGCAGTCATCTTCGTAACTCCTCAGAACCTTTCCGGACGGACGAGCGCGTAGACCAGGTAGACGGTCAGCAGCAACGAGAGGATGGTTCCGATGCCGTAGTCGAGCGTCATGGCCGTGATCTCCTCGCGCTAGAGGTGGTCGAACGAACGGGCGTAGACCCAGGCGAGCGCGAAGAACGCCACCGACAGGCCGAGCAAGACGAGATCTTTCATTTGCGTGGATGTCAGAGCATCGGCCGTGCCATCAGAACCGGCGCGGACCGGGCGCGCCTCCGCCGTCGGCGAAGCGCCCGGATTGCAGTTTGCAGGCTGGAGCCGCCCACGCATTGCAGCCTGAGGCTCGACGGCCGGCCCCAGCGGTCGGGACCTGACCGCTTTTCGTGGCACGGGCGCTGCACGCTAGACTACGCACCGTGGCGCGCTTCTCGGTGCTGATCGTCGACGACGAAAAGAACATCCGGCACACGCTGCGCGTCTGCCTCGAGACGATGGACGTCGCCGCCGTGGTCGAGGCGGGCTCGGCGCAGGCGGCGCTCGAGGCGATGGCCCGCTCGGCTTTCGACCTGGTCTTCCTGGATCTG
>DATFXS010000146.1:0-9630 GCA_035315605.1 Polyangia bacterium | reverse complement strand
GCGGGGCGGCGTCGTCCGCGTGCCGCGCACCCACCAGTTCCTGGGCGCGCTGGTCGAGACGATCGTGCCGGCCGACGGTGATCGCGCCCAGCTGCTGATGCCGGTCGTCGTTGACGGCGTCCTGATCGGCATCGCTGGTTTCGCAGCGGCGGTCGGAACGACCTGGCAACAGGCCGATCTGGACCTGCTGCAGGTCATGGCGCAGGGGGTGGCCCGCACCATCGAACGAAAGCGTGTCGACGATGCGCTGCACGCGTCCGAGGCCCGCTTCCGCGCGATGTGCGACGCGTCTCCGCTCGGCATCTTCCTGTCGGGTCCCACCGGCGAATGCGTCTACCTCAACCCCGCGGGCGAACGGATCATGGGCATGACCATGGCCGAAGCGCTGGGGCAGGGGTGGATGAGCGCCCTGCACCCCGACGAGCGCGCACAGGTGCTGAACCGGTGGGGCTCGGCGGTCGAGTCGCGCACGGCCTACAAGAACCCGGTCCACCGCATCATGCACAAGAACGGCAAGGCCCGGTCGGTCGAAGTCCGCGCGCTGCCGGTCGCGGGCCAGCCGCACGGTGTGAATTACGTCGGCATCCTGGAGGACGTCACCGATCGCCTGCGCGGCGAAGCGGAACGACAGGATCTGCTCGCCCGCACCGACACGGCGCGCATCGAGGCCGAGGTCGCCCGTCAGGAGGCCGAGGCGGCGCGCGCAGACGTCGCCGCGATCCTGTCGCGCATCTCCGACGCCTTCATCGCACTGGATCGCGACGGGCGGTTCACGTATGCGAACGAGCGCGCCGTGGCGCTGTGCGGACACCAGCGGGATGCCATGATCGGCCAGGTCGCCTGGACCGTGAACCCGCAGTTCGGCGAGGGGCCGCTCCGCCGCGCGTTCGAACAGGCCGTGACCGAGCAGCGCGCCATCACCGTCGAGATGCAGTGCTGCGGGCGGTTGTTCGAGGTGCGGCTCTACCCGTCGCCGACGGGCGTGTCGTTCTTCTTCGAGGACATCTCGGACCGCAAGCGGCACGAGGAACAGCTGACCAGCGACCGCGACTACCTGCGGAGCGAGCTGGGCGGACCGGCCGCGGCGTCGGAGATCGTCGGCAGCTCGCCGGGTCTGCGCCACATCATGGATCGGCTCGCGCTGGTGGCCGGCACGAACAGCACCGTGCTGATCACGGGCGAAACCGGCACGGGCAAGGAGCTGGTCGCGCGCGCGATCCACGAGGCGAGCCCGCGGCGCGAGCGTCTGCTGGTCAAGGTGAACTGCGCGGCGATCTCGGCCGGCCTGGTCGAGAGCGAGCTGTTCGGGCACGAGAAGGGCGCGTTCACGGGCGCGGTCGGCAAGCACAAGGGCCGCTTCGAGCTGGCCCACGGCGGAACGCTGTTCCTCGACGAGATCGGGGAGCTGCCGCTCGAGACCCAGGTCAAGCTGCTGCGCGTGCTGCAGGAACGCGAGTTCGAGCGCGTGGGCGGCAACGAGACCATTCGCGTCGACGTTCGCGTCGTTGCGGCGACCAACCGCAACCTGCCCCAGCTGGTGGCGCGCCGCCAGTTCCGGGAGGACCTTTACTACCGCCTCAACGTCTTCCCCGTGGCGCTGCCGCCGCTGCGCGAGCGCGCCGACGACATTCCGCTGCTGGTCAACGCGTTCCTGCGCCGCTTCGCGCGCCAGGCGGGCAAGCGGATCGACGAGGTGTCGTCCGAGGCGATGTGGCGCCTGCTCGCCTACAACTGGCCCGGCAACGTGCGCGAGCTGCAGAACGTGATCGAACGGGCGGTCGTGTTCGCGCGCCGCAACGTTCTGGATCTGGACGCGCTGCCCGATCTGTCGGCGTCGCCGTCGCCGCTGCCGCTCAGCGCGGCGCCCGACAGTCCGGCCCCGCGGACCATCGCGGAGGTCGAGCGATGGTACGTCGAGCAGGTGCTGGCGGAGACGCGCTGGGTGATCGAGGGCGAGCGCGGCGCGGCCCGCCGGCTCGGCCTGCATCCGAACACGTTGCGGTCGCGGCTCAAGCGCTGGGGCGTGATGCGCCCGCAAAGCGCAAATTGATCGATCGCCGCCCACGAACGCTCGTGGGGTCGTGGCGAGCTCCACGGCGGTTCGTGGCGAACCTCCCGAAGCCGCCGAACTTGCAGCGTTGTTTCGCGGATATTTCGGCTGGTATGTCGCTTGCTCATCCATGGTCGCGTTCGAGTCGTCGTCATGGAGGAGGACAAAGACATGGGACTCACCGCAATGGTCGCTCAGTACGCTGACCAGGCCCAGGAGACCGAGGCGCCGTTCGCGCACCACGTGACGCCGGTCCCGACCCAGGCGCTCGCGCGCCTCGATCGGTTCGCGTCCGCGAGCCTGCTGGCGACCGGCCTCGCGCACGAGATCGCGAACCCGCTCGCCTGCCTGGTGGCGGCGCTGGACTGGACCAACGAGCGCGTGCGCCGGATACGCCAGCGCGACGGCGCCGAGCCCGGTCAGATCGATCGCCTGCTGCCGGACATCGAGCTCGCCATGGTCAGCGCCCAGGCGATCACTGCCCTGGTGCGCGACTTCCAGCTGTTCCTCCGCCCCGACGAGGTGACGCCGCTCGTCGGCACGAGCGAGGTCAAACCCGCCGTCGAGCGCGCGCTGAAGATGGCGCGCGGCCGCCTCGCGGCGGTGACGCCGGTGTCGACGGAGCTGGGCGATGCGCCGCCGGTGCGCATTCCGGTCACCCGCATCACGCAGATCGTCCTCAACCTGCTGCTCAACGCGGCGGACGCCCTGGTCGATCGCCCGTGGAGCGCGAATTCAGTCCAGGTGACGCTGGAGACGGCCGACGGCCGCGCCGTCATCGAAGTTCGCGACAACGGCCCCGGCATGAGCCCGGAGGCGCGGCGCGGCCTGTTCGAGCCGGGCCGCAGCACCAAGCCCGGCGATACGTCGCTGGGCCTCGGCCTGGCGATCTCCCGCCAGCTCGCCCGCCTCTCCGGCGGCGACATCACAGTCACCTGCCCGCCGCCGGCCGGCACCGTCTTTCGCGTGGTCCTGCCGCCGGCGACTTAGTCGGTCAGTTCGGCGCGGCCAGCAGCTCGCGCTCGGCCTCGCGGAGCGTCTGCTTCCACTCCTGCTCGCCCGGAACCGCCGCGACCGCCCGCCGATACAACTTCACGGCGTCGCCGATGCGGCCCATGCGGCGCAGGTGATCGCCGAAATCGACCAGCGTCTGGTGGCAGCCGTCGCGATCGTGATCGAGCGCGGCCTGGAACAGCTCGGATGCGCGCCCCTGGTGGCCGGCGAAGCCGTGCTCCAGCGCCGCCTGGTGCAGCGCCCAGTGATCTTCGGGATCGATCGCCAGCGCCTGGTCGTACGCCTCCGCCGCTTCGGGGTGGCGCTCCATCTCGGCGTAGATGTCGCCGCGGATCGCGGCGATGAAGAACGGATCGCCGCCGCGCCGCGCGGCTTCGCCGATCGCCTCCAGCGCTTCCAGCGTGCGCGCCTGCTCCAGCAGCACCTGCGCCAGCTTCGCGTAACCGAGGCCGTAGGTCGTGTCCATGGCGACGACGCGCCGGAACGCGGACTCCGCCTCCTTGAGCTCGCCCGCCTCCAGCTGGGCATCGCCCAGCTCCCGCCACCCGTCGACCAGGGTCGGGTTGATCTCCGTCGCGCGCTTCGCGGCCGCCACCGCGCCGACGTCGCGTGCCGCGTTCAGCGCCTCCGCCAGGAAGGCGTGCGCCGCGCCGAGCGCGGCGACGTCCGGGCTGTCGATCGCGGCCCGCGCCGCGCGCACCGCCTTCTCGAGCTGCCCCGCCTCGAGCGCGTCACGGCCCTCCTTGAGGCGGCGCAGTCCGGTCCGCAGCTCCGCCGACGGCGCCTGCAGCCGCGGCAGGTCGCGATCGTCAGGCTCCAGCATCGCGACGATGCGCAACGCCAGCACACCGACCGCCGAAATTCCAGGCGAAGACGCGCCGGGTGAGCCTTGTTCGACGGGCGCGGCGCTGTCCTCGGCCAGGGCGGCCAGCGCCTCGCCTCGCCAGAACGCCGCCGTCGCCGACGTCGACTCGCCCAGCAGCGCGCGCGCGTTCGCGGCCGTCGCCGCGTCGCCGCGCTCGGCCGCCAGCACGAACACCAGCGCCGCCGCGTCCAGCCGCGCGTCGTCGTCGCGCGCGCCCACCGGCTCGAGCGCAATCGCATCCTTGAACGCGCGCAGCGCCTTCTCGGCATCATCGGCGCCCAAGGCGCCCGCGTGAGAGCCGGCCCGCACGGCCCGCATCCCGATCGCCAGCAGCAAGGCGGGCGTGGGCGGCGTCGCGGCCCGCAGCGCGGCGGCCAGCGCAGCGTCGATCTCCGACGCGCGGCCCGCGGCGTCCAGCAGCTCCGCCAGATCCAGCCAGTGATCCGCGTGGCCGGGATCGCGCCGGCAGCGCGTCTCGGCGAGCGCGATCGCGGCGTCCCCCGCGACGCTTCCGGCCGCCAGCTCGGCGCACAGCACGTGCACGAAACGGAGGAACGACGTCCCGACACGATCGACGCCGTGCTCGGTCACCTCGACGACCGGCCATTCGCCGTCGCCGCTCGCCTCCTCGGCGTCCAGCGCATAGCGCCGGCCCGCGCGTTCGGCGATCGGCCACAGCCCGACCTGCCAGCGCGGCCCGACCCCGGCCGCCGGGCTTCCACCCGGCACGGTGCCGAGGCGCGACGCCGCGTCGTCGATCGTCAGCAAGCGCGTGTCCGGCGACAGGATCCCCCCGTCGTGGGACGCGAGAAAGGTGGCCAGGCCCGGCGGGGGTGGGACACCCATGGCGGCCCCGAACCGGCGCAGGCCATCCGCACCGGTCCCGGGATACAGGACGGCATCGGGAAGCGCCGACACGATGCGTTCAAGCTCCCCGACCAGGGTCTGCGCCGGCTCCCGCATGCCCGTGGATTTAGACCGGAGGACCGCGACAATCAAGCGCGACGGCCGCCCATCATTCCGGCGTTACGGAAATCCAGATGCCAAATGAAATGTAGGCCTCGTTGCTAATAAAATCTAAAAAAAGCTCGCCCCCATCGGCCCTAACGTGAGAAACTTGAGACGGATTCGAGCGACCGCTCACCCCGCGCCGACCCAATGGGAAAGATTCTCCTCTGCGACGACGAAGACTCCCTGTGCCGCAGCCTCGGGCGGATCCTGAGGGCTGCGGGTCATGAAGTTGTCGCGATGGACGGCATCCGCGGCTACGCGCGCCTGAAGGAAGAGCGCTTCGACCTGATCCTGACGGACATCCGGATGCCGGAGGTGAACGGCTTCGAGATCCTCGCGGCCGCGCGGATGCACGCGCCGGGAACGCCGGTGATCGCGATGAGCGGAAGCGCCGAGATCCCCGATGCCGTGCGCGCGATGCACGCAGGCGCGCGCGACTTTCTGATCAAGCCGTTCGAGGTGCGCACGCTGGAAGAGTCAGTCGCGGCGGTGCTGAAGCCGACGGCCGCGAACGAGCCCGAGACCGACCCACTCACCTGGCGCGACCAGAACGCGGCCTCGATGCTGGGCGACGACCCGGCGCTGCTGCCGGCGCTGTCGATGCTGGCGAAGGTGGCGGACACGAACTGCACCGTGCTCATCACGGGCGAATCGGGGACTGGCAAGGAGCTGGCCGCGCGATCGCTGCACGCAGGCTCGACGCGCGCGAAGAAACCGTTCGTCCCGGTGAACTGCGCCGCCATTCCCGCCAACCTGGTCGAGTCCGAGCTGTTCGGTCACGCGCGCGGATCGTTCACCGGCGCGACCAACGCGCGCACGGGGCGGTTCGCACAGGCCGACGGCGGCACCATTCTTCTCGACGAGATCGGCGAGATGGAGCCTGGCGTGCAGGCCAAGCTGCTGCGCCTGATCCAGGACGGCGAGCTCTATCCCGTCGGTGAGGAGACCCCGACGCAGATCGACGTCCGCATCCTGGCGGCGACCAACCGCGATCTGGAACGCGAGGTCGCGGCGGGCCGGTTCCGCGCCGATCTGTACTGGCGCCTCAACGTGATCCAGGTGGAGCTGCCGCCCCTGCGCAGTCGCGCCTCGGACATCGGCCTCTTGGCGCGGCATTTCCTGGCGCGCGCCAACGAGAAGAACCGGCGCGCGGTGGCGGGGTTCGATCCGCCGGTGCTGGCGCTGCTGGAGGGGTACCGCTGGCCGGGCAACATCCGCGAGCTCGAGAACGTCATCGAGCACGCCGTGATCGTGAAGGGGCGCGGCACGATCGGCGTCGCCGACCTGCCGCCCGCGATCCGCTCACCGCGCACGCCGACGCCGAAGGAGACGCCGGTCGTCGGCCTGCCGGAGGACGGCACCGACCTGCGCGCGATGCTGGAGGCGGTCGAGGCGCGCATGATCGAAGAGGCGCTGGAGCGGACCAACGGCAACAAGAACCGGGCCGCCGAGCTGCTGGGCCTCAACCGGACCACCCTGGTCGAAAAGCTGCGCCGCAAGCGCGTCGCCTGAAGCGCTAACCCCGCGCGGAATGCGGGGTTTCCGAATCGCGTAAACCCCTGTAAAAGGGCTTGCCGCTGAGCCGGTGTCTCGTATAAAAGACACTTCTCTCGTTGAGTTTCTTCGGCATATTCTGACCCCCTGGTGGTGAAGCAATGAGCGAAAGCAGGACCTGGAAGTCGACGCTGGGCGCGCGCATCCCCGAAGCGTGGGGACGCGAGATCGACATCTTCGAGACGCAGATCGATCTTCGGAAGCGCGGCAAGATCGAGGAGAAGCTGTTCGCGGAGACGCGCCTGCGGCGCGGCGCCTACGGCCAGCGCTACGACAACGGCCAGCGGCACGACGGCGAGAAGACGCAGGCGCTGGTCTTTCCATCCAAGGAGATCACCAAGGGTCCCAGCACGATGTGGGACGCGCCCGGCATGCAGCGGATCAAGATCCCGGGCGGGCGCGTGACGGCCGAGCAGCTGGACGTGCTGGCCGAGGTCGCCGAGGAGTATTCGGACCGCATCCTGCACATCACCACCCGCCAGGATGTGCAGCTGCACTTCGTGCATATCGAGGACACGCCCGACCTGCACCGGCGGCTGGCCGCGGTCGGCATCACGACGCGCGAGGCGTGCGGCAACACGGTCCGCAACGTCACCGCCTGCCCGCAAGCGGGCGTCTGCCGGACCGAGGCGTTCGACGTCGCGCCCTATCAGCACGCGCTGACGTTCTTCCTGCTGGGACACGAGGACACCCAGGACTTCGGACGCAAGTTCAAGATCGCGTTCTCGGGGTGCCGCGATAACGCCTGCGGCCTGACCAACTTCCACGACATCGGCGCCATCGCGCGCACGCGCGAGGTGAACGGAAAGACCGTGCGCGGCTTCGAGCTGGTGGTCGGCGGTGGGCTGGGACCAGTGCCGCAGAACGCGCAGCTCTTCGACGAGTTCCTGCCCGAGGAGGAGCTGCTGCCGATCTCGCAGGCGATGGGCCGCGTGTTCGCGCGCCTGGGCGAGCGGGCAAATCGGGCGAAAGCGCGCTTCAAGTTCGTGGTGAAGAAGCTCGGGATCGAGGAGACGAAGCGGCTGGTGCTCGAGGAGCGCGCGAAGCTGCGCCCCGATCCGCGCTGGACCGCGTTCCTGGCGGACCTGCACAGCACCGACGAGAAGCCGCTGCGTCCCGCGGGAAAGCTGCCGGCCGGGCCGTATCCCGACGGCTTCGACGAATGGCGCGCGACGAATGTCATCCCGCAGCGCCAGGCCGGCTACGTGATGGCGGGCATCACGCTGCCGCTGGGCGACCTGACGTCCGAGCAGGCGCGCGCGCTGGCGGACGTGGCCCGCAAGTTCACGGGCGACACGATGCGCACGACGGCCGACCAGAACATGCTGATCCGCTGGGTGAGCGAGGCGGATCTGCCCGACGTCTACGCGGCGCTGCAGGCGATCAACCTGGCCGCGCCGGGCGCCGGCACGATCGGCGACATCTGCGCGTGCCCGGGGACGGACACCTGCAAGCTCGGCATCTCGTCGTCGCGCTCGCTGGCTGCGGAGCTCGGCCGGCAGATCCGGGAGGCGGGGCTGGACAAGGATCCGAATGCGAAGCACCTGCACATCAAGGCGAGCGGCTGCTTCAACTCGTGCGCGCAGCACCATGTCGCCGACCTCGGCTTCCTCGGCGTCAGCCGCAACGTGGGCGGGCGCCGCGTGCCGCACTTCCAGCTGGTCGTCGGCGGCCAGTGGGAGCGGAACGGCGGCGCCTACGGCCTGGCGATCGGGGCGGTGCCGTCGAAGCGCGTGCCCGAGGTGGTCAAGCGGCTGACCGAGCGCTTCGCGAAGGAGCGGCAGGGGAAGGAATCCTTCGCCGACTTCGCGAACCGGATCGGCAAGAAGACCATCCGCGCGATGGTCGAGGAGCTGCAGGCGATCTCGACCTACGACCAGGACCCGAGCTTCTACAGCGACTGGGGCGATCCGCGTGAGTACACGATCTCGGACATGGGTGAGGGCGAGTGCGCGGGCGAGGTCGTGCCGATCGTCGAAGTCGATCTGGCCGGCGCCGAGCGCGAGCTGTTCGAATCGCAGGTGCTGCTCGACGAGAAGAAGATCGACGGCGCCGTGGGGCGCGCGTTCTCAGCGATGCTGGTGGCGGCGCGCGCGCTGACGCGCGAGAAGAACCCGAACCTCGGCAGCGACGCGGACGAGATCGTCAGCGAGTTCCGCAAGCACTACGTCGACACGCAGCTGTTCTTCGACCAGCTCACGGGACCGAAGTTCGCCCACTACTTCTTCCGCGCGCACGAGGAGCGCGGCAAGACGTCGACCCCCGAGGAAGCGCACCAGCTGATCGAAGAAGCGACGCTGTTCGTGGACGCCGCCCATCAGTGCTATACGCGGTTCGGCTCCGGACTGAAGGACCCGACGCCCCCCGCCGCGTAGCCGCCCCCACTCGAAACCCGACCATGGACGCACACAAGCTGCAGCTGAAGATTTACCTGACGCCCGAATCGGCGCGGACGCTAGATGTCGAGGCGCTGATCCCGGTGTTTCACCGATGGATCAAGCAGCGCCTGCTGCCCGAGCTGACCATCGACGTCGCCAACTACCGGCACGTGCCGCAGGGCCCGGGCGTCGTCCTGATTGGCCACGGGTCGGACTACTTCCTGGACGAGGGCGAGGGACGGCCCGGGCTGCTTCACAACCGCAAGCGCGCCGGGCTGCCGCCGGGCGAGCGGCTGGGCGATCTGGCGCGGCGGACTCTGCACGCGGCGTCCTTGCTGGAGAAGGACCTGGCGCTGACCGGCAAGGTCAAGTTCGCGACCAACGAGCTCCTGTTCCGCGTCAACGACCGGCTGGCGGCGCCGAACGGCGATCCGACGTTCGCCGCGCTGCGGCCCGAGCTGGAGGCGCTGGCCAAGACGCTGTTCGCCGGACCGTTCGAGCTGGCCCGCGAAGGCGGACCCAAGGAGCTTTTCGCGGTCCTGATCAAGAGCCCGGCGTCGCCGCCGCTCGCGACGCTGCTCGAGCGGGCGGGCGGTCCGCCCGCCGCCGACGCGTCCCTGGTCGCGTAAACAAGCGACTCCGCCGCCTGTCGGGAACATGGCGGGAACGCGACGTTCCAGGGATCGTGGCGGGGCCGAAGGCCAAGCTCCGCCGCGAGACGCCACGAAGAGAATTGACACAAACGATACCGGCCCTTG
>DATFXS010000145.1:0-3172 GCA_035315605.1 Polyangia bacterium | reverse complement strand
CGGCGGTCTCGTTCGGGCGTCTCCGGTCCCGGCCGCCAGTCAGCGGGCGGTGGTGAACGGTTCGTACTTGAACTGCTGTCCGCCGACGCTGGCCTCGGCCATCAACCCGCCCTTCATGTGCGTGAACACCGCGACACCGTTCCGGAACTTGGCGACGGCGGCCGCGCCCTGATCCAGCGCGACGGCGCTTGCCTGCGCCGACAGGTTGACCTTGCCCTGCTTGAACTCCGCCAGCGTGCGAGGCATCTCGAGGAAGATGATCTCGGAGAACTCCTGGCCGCCAATCTGGGCCCCGACCGTCACCTGATTCAGCGTCACCTTCCCGGCGGGGACGCCGTTCTCGAACAGCACGCCGGTTCCATGAGCACCGCCGACGATGTAACCGCCCTTGCCGATGCCGGGGAAGACGACGTACCCGGCCGAGCGCCGGAAGAAGTCGCCCATACCCGGGTCGATCCGGCGGTAGGTCGAAATGGTCTGACGCGCCTCGGGCACGAGCTCGTCGTCCGCGGCTAAACCGCTACGGGCAATACCGAACAGGGTCAGCAGAGCCGCAGCCGCCAGGGCCGACCGCTTCAATTGGTGAATCATCATGTTGGTACCGCTCCTTCCTTCTTCGGTGAAGGTAGCGATTCGGTGGTGGGGGCAGGCGTCCCATCCCCGCGTAGGTCTGTGGGAAACGCGGTCAGCCGATCAAAACCTCGAGCATTGGTGACGACCCAGCTTGGCCCTCACGAATCAGGACATAGACTACATGTCCACCTGGCCTATGGCTGAGCGACTGAAACAAAGCGCCATCGACCGATCGTCGCCCTCGCACAGCGACGATGCGGCCTGGCTTCTCGATCTGCTGGTCGAACAGGTCGTCGACTACGCCATCTTCGTGCTGGACGCCGCCGGCAACATCGCCTCCTGGAATCCGGGAGCGCAGCGAATCAAAGGTTACGCGCCCTCCGAGATCATCGGAAAGCCGTACGAGCTGTTCTTCACGGAGGAGGACCGCCGCGCGCGCAAGCCGTGGGAGATCCTCTCCGCCGCGCGCAAGGAGGGTCGCTATCGAGAGGAAGGGTGGCGCGTCCGCAAGGACGGCAGCCGCTTCTGGGCGTCCATCGTCGTGACGGCCCTTCACGACCAAAGCGGGGAGGTGCGGGGATTCGCCAAGATCACCCACGATCTGACCGAGCGGCGCCGGGCAGAAGACGACGCGAGACGGGCCGCGGAGGAGCGGGCCGCCCGCCGCCAGGCGGAGCTGGACGAGCGCATGGTCCGGCAGTCCCGCGACCAGCTGGATCTGATCCTGCGTAGCATCGCGGAGGGTGTGACCGCCCAGGGCGCCGACGGCCGGCTGGTCTTCGTCAACGACGCCGCCGCGCGCCTGTGCGGATTCGATTCGGCCGAGGCCATGCTCGCGGCGCCGCGCGAAGAGATCCTGAACGCATTCGAGATCTCGCGCGAGAACGGCGCGCCCTTCCCGCCCGAAGAGTTGCCGGGCCGTCTCGCCCTGAGCGGTCAGATCACGAGCACGATCGTTCGGTTCCGGATCAAGCGCACCGGCGAAGAACGCTGGTCGATCGTGTCCGCGGCACCGGTCGTCGACGCCGCCGGCAACGTCGAGCTGTCCGTCAGCGTGTTTCGCGACGTCACCGATCAGCGGCGAAGCGAGCGCGCCTGGCAAGTGCTCGCCGCGACGAGCGCCGCCCTCGGCTCGTCGCTGGATTACGAGGCGACCTTGAAGCAGGTCGCGACGCTTGCGGTCCCACAGATCGCGGACTGGTGCGGCGTGGAGATCCTGGACGCCGAGGGGGTGCTGCATCAGCTGGCCGTCGCCCACGCCGATCCGGCCAAGATCGAGCTCGTCAAGGAATGGCGCCGGCGCTGGCCCCCGGAATCCGACTCCAGCCTCCACCGCGTGGCGGGATCCGGCGTGCCCGAGCTGGTCTCGGAGATCACGGAACAGATGATCGACGCCGCGACGTCCGACCCCGAGAGGCGCCGGATGGCTCGCCAGCTGGGCCTGCGTTCGGCGATGGTGGTCCCCCTGATCGTCGGTCAAAAACCGTTCGGCGTGCTGTCCTTCATCACGTCGGAGTCGGGCCGGCGCTACGGATGGGAGGATCTGATCGTCGCGACGGAGATCGGCCGGCGTGCGTCGCTCGCCGTGGAGAACGCGCGCGCGTTCACCGACGCGCGCATCGCCGTCCAGACGCGCGATAACTTTCTCGCCATCGCGTCGCACGAGCTGCGGACACCGCTGTCCGCGCTGACCGTGCTCATGACGTTGCTCGTGCGCGCGGTGGAGAAGGATCGCCTGGCGCAGATGGGGACGGAGGGGCTGAAGGCCCGCCTGACCAAGGCGGATCGCCAGACGCGGCAGCTGGCGCGGCTCGTCGATCGGTTGCTGGACGTCAGCCGCCTGTCGTCGCGCGAGCTGCGGCTCGAGCGCGAGCGGGTGGACCTGGCGGAGATCGTCCGGGAGGCGATCGCCCGGTACGAGGACGTGGCCGCCGAGGCGGGCAGCAGCGTCGACCTGAGC
The DNA here is from genome assembly GCA_035315605.1 of Polyangia bacterium. GTDB lineage: Bacteria > Myxococcota_A > Polyangia > Fen-1088 > Fen-1088 > JADGRB01. The sequence goes on along the minus strand of DATFXS010000145.1, from coordinate 639 downwards.
ATCCGGGGCGCGACCACCGGGATCTGGGACCGCAGTCGCCTCGATCAGGTCGTGACGAACCTGCTCGGCAACGCCGTCAAGTACGGCGGCGGCTCGCCCATCAACGTGTCGCTCACATCTGTCAGCGGGACCCGCGTGCGTCTCACCGTTCACGACGGCGGCCCCGGAATTCCCGTCGGGGATCACGAACGGATCTTCGAGCAGTTCGAGCGGGCGGCCGGCGAGAATCATCCCGGCATGGGGCTGGGCCTGTGGCTGGTCCGGCGGATCGTGACCGCCCACGGCGGCACGGTGACGGTGGACAGCAGCCCGGGTCGCGGCGCCACGTTCAGCGTGCTGCTCCCGACCAGCATCGAGACGGCGGAGACCCGTGGTGAAACTTCGTCCGATGGCTGATGATGCCGGCCATGGCGACCATCGGTTTCGTTGAACGATACGCGTCGGCCGCGCTGATTGCCTTCGTGATCGCCGGCTGTGGTTCCGGCTCTCCGTCGAACGGCACGCCGGGCGCGGGCGGCGCCGGCACCACGGGCACGGCCGGATCGGCGGCCGGCAGCGGCGGCTCGGTGGTTGGCGGCAGCGGCGGCGCGAGCGGCGGCACGACCGGTGCGGCCGGCACCGGCAGCGGCAACGTCGACG
>DATFXS010000144.1:0-20343 GCA_035315605.1 Polyangia bacterium | reverse complement strand
CCGCCGGCGAACGCGATCAGGAAGCTGGCGCCGTCGGATCGCGGTTCGATCTCGATGGTGCCACCGTGCGCCTCGATGATCCGGCGGCAGAGCGCCAGCCCCAGGCCGCTCCCCTTCGCCTTGGTGGTGAAGAGCGCCTCGAAGACGCGGCCCCGATCCTCGGCGGAGATGCCGGGCCCGTCGTCCCGCACGCGCAACCGCGCGCCGCCCCCAGGGATCGGTTCGGCCTCGACCCAGATCTGACCGCGCCCCTTCAGCGCCTGCGCCGCGTTGGTGAACAGATTGGCCAGCACCTGGCGGATCTGATCCGGATCGATCAGCAAGGTCAGGTCGGCGGGCACCGACACGTGCAGCGTCACCGCCGCGGGCAACAGGGCGGCCTCCGCGGCGCTCTCGACCAGCTGGTGCAACGACGTCGAGCGCTTCTGCGGCGGCCGGTTGCGCGCCAGATCCAGGAGGTCGTGAATCGTCTTGTTGGCGCGCACGACCTCCGAGCCGATGCGATCCAGGTGCTTCTTCACCGACGGCGCCTCGGCCTCCGCCTTCAGGTGCTGGCGCAGCAGGTAGAGCGACGACTCGACGACGCCCAGCGGGTTGCGCAGCTCGTGTCCGATGCTGGCCGCGAACTGGCCGATGGTGGCGAGCCGTTCGTTGTTCCGGTGCTTCGCCTCCAGGTCTTCCCTGTATGTCTCGAGCATGATCGCCAGCTCGAGGTCCAGGATCTGATTGACCGCGGTCGCGATCCGCTCGACCTTCCCGGAATCGTCGGCGATCTGGGTCCGCACCACGTCGAGCAGGCGGACGCGGATCCGATCCATGGCCGTGAACATGTACTGCTGGGGCAGGGCGATGCGGACGTGCATCCGCCCGATGCGCGCCCGCAGCTCGTAGTACTCCTCGTCGTGCGGGCCGAGGAGCATCTTGTCCATCCAGCGGACCAGCGTCTGTTTCAGTCGCGCGATCTGCGCCTGACCGCCCGTGATCGCCTGGCTCGCGCCCGGGTGATCCTCGATGGCGGCGTAGAAATCGTCGACGATCGGCTGGAAGAACGGCAGCGCGATCGGGTGCAGCTCGCGCAGCGCGGCCGAGGACGCGTCGGTGAACCCGACGTAGAGCTTGATGTTCTCGAAGAAGGACAGGTTCTGCATCGCCACGTGCATCGTCACTGTGTCACGGCGCGGGCCGTCCGCAAAACGCCGGCGCGCAAAGATCGCGCCGCCGCGGATCCGTCAGGCGGCGTCGAGAATGCGCGACAGCGCGCCGAAATCGACAGGCTTGGGGAGGAAGTCGGCGCCCGCGTCCCGGGCGGCGGCGATGGTCCGGTCGTCGGTATATGCGCTGATCACGATCGCGCGCACGTCGCGTCGGCTCTGCCGGACCTGGCGCACCAGCTCGGCGCCGTTGATGCCGGGCAGGCGGAAGTCCGTCACCAGGAGCGCCGGCCCCTCGGGCAGAGCCTTTGGCAGGGCCTCCTCGGCGCTGGCTGCGATCGTGGTCGCAAATCCGCGCAGGCCCAGGATTTCGGCAATGTTCTCGGCGAGATCTTGGTTGTCGTCGACCACCAGCACCGAACTCATCGGCTTGCTCTCCATGGCGTCCGCGCGCTCGCAATATGGCAGGAAGGGGAGGCGGACACCATACGACGTCCCGATAATCCGCAATTCCTGCACATGACGGCGTTCAGGCGCAGGTCTTGCGCATGAGGTCCGCCGAACACGAGCGGCCGCGCGGGCCCCGCCCTGGAACGGCCGTTGCTGATTCCGAAAGCAGGGAGGTACCGAATGCGCGGGATGAAGCCCATGTTTGGCCGGAGCGCCCGATGAGCAACGAGCGGGAGCTGATCGTCTGCGCGACCGACTTCTCCGAGGGGTCGGCCAGCGCGCTCGCCTGGGCGGCGGCGTTCGCCCGCCGGGAGGGGACACGGGTCGACCTCGTGCACGTGTTGCCCGAGCCGACGCGCGATCGCGAGCAGCTGGCGGCGGACGCAGCCACATACGAGGCGGCCCGGCTTCACGACGGGCAGGAGCACTTGCGGCAACAGGCGGAGGCCGCGGCGCTCGCCGCCGGCGTGCCTGTCCAGTCTCACGTCCTGCTCGGGGTGGCGCACGAGCGGATCGTGGCCTACGCAGCCGAGCACGGCGCGCGCGCGATCGTCGTGGGCGCGTGCGCGCGGCCCCGTGTCGAACGCTGGGTGCTGGGGAGCGTCGCGGAGCGAACGGTCCGCGTCGCGCCCTGTCCGGTCGTGATCGTGCCGCGCCGCGAACGCGGGCGGACCTGGCTCGCCGCGAGTGACGGGAGAGCGCCGGCGCTGGCGGCGCTGGTGGGCCTCGAGGGCGTCGACGGCGGCGCCGAGCTGGTGAGGTTCACCGCCAGCCTGCGCCGTCACGGGCGTTGCGACGTCACCTTCCTTCATCTGTACTGGCCCGTCGAGGAGTTCGAGCGACTCGGGCTGCCCGGCCCGCGGGATCCGCTGGTCGTCGATCCCGACGTCGTCAAGAATCTGGAACCGCAGCTGCACGCGCTCGTCGACGCGCTTCCGGGCGAGGGGCGCGTCAAGCTCGACATCGAGCCCGCCTTCGGCGCGCCCGCCGCCAACCTGACCCTGGCCGCCGAGGGACACCCGTACGACCTGTTGGTCGTCGGCTCGCACCGGCGGCACGGTCTCGCGCGTGTGGTCAAAGGCTCCGTCGCGCAGAGCCTGGCGCGCCAGGCGTCGCGCATTCCCGTCGTCTGCGTCCCTGTCGCGTCGGACGCGGTCGACGGTCGGGCCGCGGCCGGCCTGCCGCGCATTCTGACCGTGCTGGCGCCGACGGATCTATCTGCCGTCGGCAACGCCGCAGTCGCGCACGCCTACGCGCTGCTGCGCGGAACGGGCGGCGTCGTCGAGCTCTGCTTCGTCCACGAACACCCGCTGCCCAGTCCGTCCTTCGCCTACGATCTGCCGGTTCACCTGACCGCCGACGAACGCAGCGCCATCGAAAAGGAGCTGCGTGCGCTGGTTCCTGCCGAGGCGGAGGCCCTCGGCATCACGACCCACGTCTCGGTCATCGACGGAGGCAAGCCGGCGGAGACGCTGGTCGCGGCCGCTGAGCGCCTGAACGTCGACGCGATCAGCCTCGGGTCGCACGGGCGCAGCGGCGTCAAGCGCGCGATGCTCGGATCGGTCGCGGAGGCCGTCGTCCGCCACGCGCGGCGGCCCGTCCTGATCGTCCCGTCCCGCGACTAGCCAGCCACGGCGGCCGGGCCGCGTCCCGCCGGCGCGCTAGCCCGACGACTGATCGACGACGATGACGTCGTCGCGGACGACCTCGGGGATCAGCAGCGAGCGCTCCTCCTCGCCCATGTCCGCGAGCAACCATTCCGTCAGGAACGCCAGCTTGGCCGGGAGGATCGCCAGGTCGGGGAACGCGCACGCTTCCCGGTGAAGCGTCGCGAGGGTCTCGCGCTGCCGCCTGTGCTCGTCGAGCAGGCGCGCCGCGCGCTCGGGTCCCAGCGGCGGATCGTCACGGAGGATCGGCAGCAGCGACTTCTCCTCGAAGGCGAGGTGAACCTCCATGATGGTTCGAATGTCGCCGATCGCGGACGCGACCGCGTCGGGCGAGGGAGCGCGGCCGTCCAGCGCCGCCTCGGCGACGCCGCTGGCCCGGGCGAGCAAGGCCCGGATGCGGTGATGCTGCGCGAGAATCGCCTCGCGCGCCGTGCCGGCGTCGAGGCGGCGCGTAGGAGCCGACCAACCGAGTTCGATCATGGGTGCTGAAACATTCCAAAGTCGTGCCAGCGACGTGGCGCGTGCCGGCGGCGTTTTTCGCGGACGGGCCGCGCAAGACTTGCGCGCTCGGGCGCCTCTTCCGGCATCGCCTGCGCCAGCAGCGGGCGAAAGCCCGGGTATCCCGGTGGTACGGCGGTTGCTGTCTGGATGGGTATGCAGACGCGCGCTCAGCCGCGAGGCCCGTGCATCTTCGTGGTCTCCGACCGGGCCATGTTCCGCGACTGTCTGATCTCCTTTCTGCAACGGCAGGGGTTTCGCGACGTCGTCGGCGCCTCGAACATCGCCGGCTTCTGGCGACGGCCGAGCGGGCGCCGGGATCCCGATCTGGTGCTCTTCGAGCTGCGGCAGGAGAAGGCCGATCCGGGCGAGCTGCTGCGCCGGGCGCGCCGCCGGTGGCCAGGCGCGACCATCATCGCGATGGGAACGCCGCTGGAGCTCGCCGCACACGCGCAGGAGGCCCACGGTTACCTCGAGCTTCCCGGCGCGCGTGCGCGCGACGTCGCGGCGATCGCGGCGGCGATGGAACGGCCGCACCGCGGGTCGCTGCGGTGGCCGGTCTCTCCCGCGGTCGAGCGCGAGCGACGGCGATGGAGTGCGCTCACGGCACGCGAACGCGAGGTGCTGGGCACGCTGGTCGACGGCGCGGACAACCTGAAAATTGCGGCGATGCTCGGGGTTTCGGAGCGCGCGGTGAAGGCCCACATCACCAGCCTGTTCGAGAAGTTCGGGGTCGAGAACCGCACCGAGCTGGCGCTGGTGGCGTGTCACGCGGGCCTGCACGGCCCGACCGACTCCCGGGTGCCCTTTCGGGCAGTTGAGGAGCTCGCCGCGGCCAGCTAACACAGAGGGCAAGCATGGAGCGCGCGGCTACCTGCGTTCTCGTCGTCGACGACAACCTCGAGTACGCCCAGAACATCGCCGAGATCCTGGAGATCGGCGGCTGCGCCACCGAGGTGTTCACGAGCGCCGAAGATGCGCTTCCGGTCGCCCTCGATCCGCGGATCACCCTGGTGGTCACGGATTATCGTCTGCCCGGCATGAACGGCGTCGAGCTGGTGCGGCGGGTCCTGAGCGAACGCGACGACATCAGGGCCGTCGTCATCAGCGCGTACGCCGACGACACGGCGGTGGCGGCCGCCCGCCAGCTGGGCGCGGTCTTCCTCAACAAGCCGGTCGACTTCACGGCGCTGGGACGGCTGGTGCGCGCGCCGTCCTGACCCGCGGGTCGTTCACCTTCGGGCCAGCAGGTCGAACGAGATCGCCACGGTGTCCTTCACCCTGACCGTTCCCTTGGCGAACGTGTACGGCTTGATCTTGAAGTCGCTCTGACGCAGCTCCAGACCGCCGGTCGCGCGCAGGCCCTGGGCGGTCCGGGTGACGCGGGCCGGGACGACGATCTTGCGCCGGACGCCGTGCAGGGTGAGGTCCCCCGCCAGCTTCACGTCGAAGCTGCCGTCGTCGTTCAGTCGCGCCGTCACGCTCCGGCTCCGGAAGGCGATCTCCGGATACTTGCCGGTCTCCAGGACGACGTCGCGCAGAGCGGCGGCGATCTCGCGGTGGGCGTCGTCGCTGAGGTCCTCGACCAGCGTCAGACCGTCGCCCCGCACGGTCAAGGCCAGCTCCGCCGTCTCGGGCGACTCCGGCGCGAGCGCGATCGTGCCCGTAAAGTCGCGGGCCAGGAACCTGTGATCGTGACCGAACATCGACGCGAGACCGACCGTCTCCGTCTCCACCGTCAGACGGCTGGTCTTGGCGTCGACCTGGAACGCGGCGCGCGGGGCGCCCGGCGTCGGGGCCTCGCTGATCGCGCGGCCGGGCGGGAACAGGCACGCCGCGGCCGCGAGCAGCGCCGCCCGCATCACCCGGCGTCCGCCGCGCCGACGCTGTCAATCGCCGTCGGATCACGCAGCGAAAGGTCGGCGGCCGCGGTGCGGACCAGCTCGATGTGCGCGTCGATCTCGACCTTGTCGCCGACGACGATGCCGCCCACGTCGAGGTCCTGGTTCCAGTGCAGTCCGAAGGCTTGACGATCGACCCTCGCGTGGACGTCGTAGGCCGCGCGCATGAGGCCCTGGTCATCGACCCAGGTGCGCTGGGCGGCGACGTCGAGATCGACGGGGCGCGCGGTGCCGTGCAGCTGCAGGCGCCCGGTCACGCCCGCCTCGCCGTCGCGGCGGAGCGCAACGTCGGTGCTCGTGAACTGCGCCCGGGGAAACCGCGCCGCGTCCAGGAACTCCGCCGATCGAAGGTGGGCGTCGCGCTCCGGCGAGCCGGTGTCGATGCTCGCGACGTCGATCCAGACCTGGATCTGCGTGCGCGGAATGTATTCGGGATCGAAGAGCATCTCTCCGCCCCAGCTACCGAACCAGCCGTGGATCTCGCTGACGACGATGTGGCGCAGCGAGAAGCCGAGCCGCGAATGGCTGACGTCGATCTCCCATCGTTCTTTGTCTGGCATGGCAGATCCTTTCTCCAGCTCGTTGATGGAACTTGCAGATGCCGTGCCTGCCCGCGCCCGGTGGTGCGGCGGCCGACGGGGACGGGCGGCCGCAATTTCTGCGTGGCGGGCGGGCGTCGGCGCCGATGCCGAACAGCTCTGCGACAGGCGCATGAATTGCAGCCCTGGTCGGGCGGTGCGCATCATCGTCGGCCTTCTCGTTCTGGTGGGGCTCGCCGCCGCGGTGCTCGCCGCGGCGGACCGCCGCCTTCAAACGCGCATCGACGGCGAGGTGCAGGCGCTCGTCTCGGCCGCGCGCGGCTCGACGGCGCGGGTGGTCGAGGCGAAGGACCTCGACAATCTGCCGGCCCCGGTCAGGCGCTGGCTGACAGCGTCGGGTGTGGTCGGCCGTGCGCGCGCCGTCACCGTCCGCCTCGAGCAGCGCGGCGAGTTCCGGACGGCGCCCGACAAGCCGTGGATGCCCATCGTGGCCGAGCAGTCTTACTCCGTGGACCCGCCCGGCTTCGTCTGGAGCGTGCACGCGCGGATGATGCACGTGCTCCCGCTGGCCGGGCGCGATCGCTACGCCGACGGTCACGGTCACATCCTGATCAAGGCGGCGTCGCTGATCACCGTGGCCGACGGCACCGGTCCCGAGGTCGATCAGGGCGCGTTGCTGCGCTACCTCGGCGAGATCGTCTGGTTCCCCTCGGCTGCGCTCGGCGACACCATCACCTGGCAGGCGATCGACGACCGGAGCGCGCGCGCCACCATGAGCTACGGCGGCGTGACCGCGTCGATGGTGTTCGGCTTCGACGAGCGCGGCCGCGTCGTCACGCAGACGGCCGATCGGTACATGAGCGCCGAGGGTGGAGCGCGGCTCGAGAGGTGGTTCATTCCCGTGACGGAATGGCGTACCTTCGGCGGCATCGAAGTTCCGTCGCGCGGCAACGCGGTCTGGAAGCTGGCCGGCGGCGACTTCGACTACTTCCGCTGGGAGATCGTCGCCATCGAGGTGAACCGATGAAGCTCGACACCGGGCTCGCCCACGACGTGTTCCGGCGGGGACGGCATCCGCTGGATCCGTTCTTCAGGCCGCGCGCCGTCGCGGTCATCGGCGCGACCGAGACGCCGGGCAGCGTCGGCCGGACGTTGCTCGCGAACCTGGTCGCCACGCCGTTCGGCGGCGCCGTCCATCCCGTCAATCCGCGCCGCGACACGGTCCTCGGCGTCAAGTCGTATGCGTCGGTCGGCGCCGTTCCCGGCCCGGTCGATCTGGCGGTCGTCGCAACGCCGGCGACGACGGTGCCGGACATCATCCGGCAGTGCGCCGACGCGCAGATCCCCGCCGCGCTGATCATATCGGCCGGCTTCCGGGAGACCGGGCCGGCCGGCGCGGAGCTGGAGGCGCGCGTGTTCGCCGAGGCGCGCCGGGGCGGCATGCGCATCGTCGGGCCGAACTGTCTCGGCATCATGAACCCGGGGAGCGGCCTCAACGCGACGTTCGCGGCCGGCATCGCCCGGGCCGGGCGGGTGGCGTTCCTCAGTCAGAGCGGGGCGCTGCTGACCGCGATCCTCGACTGGAGCGTCCCGGAGGACGTCGGCTTCTCGGCGTTCGTGTCGACCGGGTCGATGCTGGACGTCGGCTGGGGCGATCTGATCGACTACTTCGGCAACGACGCGGCGACGCGCGCGATCGTCATCTACATGGAGTCGATCGGCGATGCGCGTGCCTTCTTGTCGGCGGCGCGCGAGGTGGCGCTGACCAAACCGATCGTCGTCATCAAGGCGGGGCGCAGCGAGGCGGCTAGCCGCGCCGCCACCTCCCACACCGGGGCGCTGACCGGCTCTGACGAGGTGTTGGACGCGGCCTTCCGGCGGGCCGGCGTGCTGCGCGTGAGCGCGATCGAGGAGGTGTTCGACCTGGCCGAGGTGCTGGGCAAGCAGCCGCGCCCGCTCGGGCGGCGCCTGACGATCGTCACGAACGCAGGCGGCCCGGGCGTGCTGGCCACCGACGCGCTGGTCGCGGGCGGCGGCGAGCTGTGCGAGCTGGCGCCGGATTCGCGGGCCCGCCTGGACGGCGTGCTGCCGCCGGCCTGGAGCCACGGCAACCCGATCGACGTGCTGGGCGACGCCACGCCCGATCGCTACGAACAGGCGCTCGCCATCGCGGCGGCGGATCCGGGGAGCGACGGGTTGCTCGTCATTCTCACGCCCCAGGACATGACCGATCCGACGCGCACGGCGGAGGCGCTGGCCCGGTACGCCCACGTCGCGGGCAAGCCGGTGCTGGCGAGCTGGATGGGGGGCGCGCGCGTCGCGGCCGGCGTCGACATCCTGAACCGCGCCGGCATCCCGACCTTCGAATTCCCGGACGCGGCCGCGCGATCCTTCTGCGACATGGGCCGATTCGCCGACAACCTGCGGGCGCTCTACGAGACGCCGGTGCCCCGGTCGGGCGACGACGGCAATCCGGCGGTGGTGGGCGCGATCATCGACGCCGCGCGCGCGGAGAAGCGGACCTTGCTCGACGAGGCGGAGGCCAAGGAGGTGCTCGCGGCCTACGGGATCCCGGTGGTCCCGACGCGCGTGGCGCGCGATCGCGACGAAGCGATCGCCGTCGCGCGAGCGATCGGCTTCCCGGTCGCGGTCAAGATCTGGTCGCGGGTCATCACGCACAAGACCGACGTCGGCGGCGTCAAGCTGCGGCTCGCCGACGAGGCGGCCGTCGCGCGCGCGTTCGACGAGATCCGCGCGTCGGTGCTGACCCGCAACGGCGCCGACGCTTTCCTGGGCGTCACCGTGCAGCCGATGGTCGATCGCAGCGCGGGATGCGAGCTGATCCTGGGCAGCACCGTCGACCGGCAGCTTGGCCCGGTCATGATGTTCGGCGCGGGCGGCGAGCTGGTGGAGGTGCTGCGAGACCGCGCGCTGGCGCTGCCGCCGCTGACGACGGCGCTGGCGCGGCGACTGATCGACGAGACGCGGATCGCGCGCGCGCTGCGCGGCGTTCGCGGCCGCCCGGCCGCCGACCTGGCCGGGCTGGCGTCGTTGCTTGTCCGGTTCGGCGATCTCATCGCCGCCGAACGTCGGATCCGCGAGATCGACGTCAACCCGTTGCTGGCGACGCCGACCGGCGCCATCGCTCTGGACGCGCGCGTGGTTCTGCACGGTCCCGAGATCGGCGACGCCGAGCTGCCGCGGGCGGCGATTCGCCCGTACCCGACCGAGTACATCTGGAACGAGACGTCGCGCGACGGCGCGGCGTTCACGGTCCGTCCCATCCGGCCCGACGACGAACCGCTGGTGATCGCGTTTCACCGCACCCTGTCCGAAGAGAGCGTCCGGCTTCGCTACCTGCATCCGTTCAAGCTCGACGAACGGACCGCGCACGAGCGGCTGATCCGGACCTGCTTCGTCGATTACGACCGCGAGATGGCGCTGGTCGCCGAGGTCCGCTCGGCCGCGGGCGAGCGCGCCATCGCCGCGGTCGGCCGGCTCAGTCGCGATCGGGACGGCGGGGGCGGGGCCGAGTTCGCGCTTCTGGTGTCGGACGCCTGGCAGAGACGCGGGATCGGCGGCGCGCTGCTGAGGCGGCTCGTCGAGGTGGCGCGCCGCGAGCGGATGACGCGCGTCTATGCCGACATCCTGGTCGCCAACGTGGGGATGCAGCGCCTGTGCGACCAGCTCGGCTTCACGCTCGATGCGATGCCGGAGGGGGGCGTGATCCCCGCGGTCCTCGAGCTGGGCTGACGGGCGCGCGGCGGCAGGTCGACGCAACCTTTGCGGCGCGTCGGCGGTCGCGGCGCAGTTCGTGCGCGGCCGCGCCAGGACCGTCACGTCCAGCCGGGTCAATCGATTGGTCCCCTGATTGCACCCACCCAGAGCGAGGGAGGGAGGACGTGATGAAAGACGCCGTTCGTTTCCACGTCGAGCCGCCGGGCGCGCGTGATCGCTGGACCGCGCTTTTCCGGCCCATCCTGGTCATTCCGCACGCGATCCTGGTCGGTGGTCCGTTCGTCGGCCTCGGCGCCGGCGCCTACCAGACCGGGGCGCTCGGCCTGCTGGCGATCACGAGCGCGATCCTCGACTGGTTCGCGATCCTGTTCACCGGCCGGCCGATCGGCGGCTTGCAACACTTCAAGCGGCTGTACCTGGGCTGGCGGGCGCGCGTGATGGCGTACGCCTGCTTCCTGCGCGACGAGTATCCACCCTTCGGCGACAAGCCGTATCCGGCCCACCTCGAGCTGCCCGATCCACCCGAGACCCGGAATTTCACGTCCGTCCTTCTGCGGCCGCTGCTGCTGGTGCCGCACCTGATCGTCCTCGGCGCCTTGCTGGTGGTGGCGTTTCTGTGCTGCGTGGGCGCCTGGTTTTCGCTCGTCTTCAAGAGCGGGATGAGCGAAGGGCTCTGGCGCTTCATCCGCGACGTGATGGCGTACGCCCTGCGGGTCGAGGCGTACGGGCTCTTGATGCACGACACCTTCCCGTCGTTCTCGCTGGCCATGGATGCCGACGAGGCCGTGCTGGTGGGGCAGTCATGATCGCCCAGCGGCTGTCGTCGCTGGAGAGCATGCTCGCCGGCGACCACCACCGCCTGGAGCGCGAGTTCGGGGTGATCGTGACGCGCGCCTACGGCGGCGACTTCCAGCAGCTCGAGGCGGAATGGCTCGCCTTCCAGTCGGCGCTGCTGCATCACCTGGACGCCGAGGAGAGGACCATGATTCCGGAGCTCGCCAAGGATCGGCCGGGCGAGGCGCAGATGCTGCTCGAAGAACACGACAACATCCGGACCAAGCTGCTGCAGCTCGGCGTCGACCTGGATCTCCACTGCCTCAGCGCCGAGCGCGTCGAGGCCTTCGTGGACGCGCTGCGGGCGCATGCGCACCGCGAAGAGAACATCTTCTACCCCTGGGTCGATCGCCAGCTCGCGGGCTGCTGACGCTCCGTTCTCAGGACCGGCAGAAGAACAGGCCTGTTTCTGAAGACTCGAGCCCAAGGGGAACGAAGCGCTCAACCGCGTTCGAGCAGGTCGTGCAGCGCGCGGAGGGCGTCGGTGGTGGTGAAGACGCCGAGCACGTGGCCGTCGTCGGCGACGATGGTCGAGCCGAGCTTGCGGTCGATCATCGTCTCGACGACCTCGCCCACCGGCGTCCGGGGGCCGGCGGTGAAGACGTCGCGCACCATCGCCTCGTCGACACGGACCTCCGTCGGGTTGACGCCCGGTAGAGATTCCATGATCAGGATGTCCCGCTGAGACAGGACGCCGACCACCCGATCGCGATCGACCACCGGCAAGTGGCGCACCTGGTGCTCCCGCATGGTCTTGACGGCCTTCGACAGCGAGGTGGCCGGCCCGACGGTGATCGGGGCGGCCGTCATGTACTGCCGGATCTCCGGGTACTGATGCATCGGCTCGGCGCGCTTGTGTTGGCTCATGATCGTCAAGAAGGAGCAAACCGAATACCACGGTCGCCGGACGTGCCGACTGCCTGTGGTAGGGGAGCGACCGCGAGCGCGAGCTCACGCTCCTCCTCGGCGATGTCGACCAGAAGGGCCCGCGCCAGCTGGTCGAACCGGTCCACGAGCGCGCCCGGCTTCCCCGCCTGGGACAGGGCATAGAGCGTCTCGATCTCGCGCCGCTGCCAGGCGTGCTGCTCGCGCAGAATCTGCATGCGTCGCGGCCCATCGACCTGTGCGCCGTCGAGCAGCGGCAGCAGCGCGGCCTCCTCGTGGGAGAGGTGCGCGACGAACACCGTTCGGATCTGGGAGACCAGCGCCCGCAGCGCCTCGGGCGCGGCGTGGTGATCGCCCGACCGTCCGCACGTCTGCACCAGCCCGAGGGCGAGAAGCCGGCGCAGGTCCCGGTGCTGTTCGAGTATCGAGCGGTGCGCGCTGCGAAGCGCTGCCTGATAACCACGTTGGCTGCGGATTCCCCCGGTGATCATGGCTCCCTCCTTGGGGGCACCACGTGGAGCTGCATCCGGCGTGCCGGTGTCAGCCCGAGGACGCGCGGCGCCGATCAGGGGACGAACGCGTGGCGATCCGCGATGGCGGCGACGCGGCCCGGGCCGTGGCAGAGCAGGCATTCCTCCTGCTGCGGCTTCGTGAAGGCCGTGGTGCGCGCTTCGTAGAACGAGCCGCCGTTGGTCTGCATGTGGTCGATCGCGGTCGCCGAGTCATGGCAGCCCGAGCAGGCCGCGACGATCGGCGACACGACCAGCGTAGTCGGATCGGGGCTGACGGTCGCGCCGGTCAGCGCGTTGTAGCTGAGGCCGGCGCCGTACGAGGTTCCCTCCGCCACGTAAGGAGAATGGACGCTGCCCGCGGCGTACGTCCCCTGACCGACGGTGCTGGCGAGCATGTTCGGGTAGGCGGCCATCGTGGCGCTGGCGCTGAAGTCGTAGGTGCCGGCCAGGTGGCACATCTCGCACTTGTTCAGCACGCCGGGGTAGGTCGTCTCCCAGAAGCCGTCGGTGGGGGACTCCTCGTGCCAGGTGAAGTTGTTCGCGCGCATCTCCGCGCCGTGCAGCGCGTGCACGAAGTCCTTCTGGTTGCCGGACCAACCGGCGGCGGTCTGGGTCGGGCGGTGGCACCAGTTGCACGTGCCGGCGTCGTTGCGCTGGCCCGCGTGGAAGTCGGGGCCCACACCCAGCGAGACGTGGCAGGCGCCGCACTTCGTGTTGTCGACGATCGCGCGGCGGCCGGTGTAGCCGGTGGCGACCATCGACACGTCGGGTGGCGGGACGATCAGCCCGCCGACGCCGCCGTATCCTGGCGTCACACCGTCCGCCTTCTTGTTCGGCAGGTACGGATACGCGACGAGGTTCGTCTGCGTGAACGGCTGCGTGTTGTTGACGAAGTCGAGATCGGCGTTGGGCGGGCTCTGGCGCGACCCGAGCGCGTAGGTGTAGCCGATGCCGCCGCTCAGCATCGTCGCGTTCGCCGGGATGATCGCGCAGGCGAGGCGCAAGGTGTAGAAGCCGTTTGCATCCGGTCCGCTCATGGCGCCGGCACCGGTGCGCGTCGTGCTGGCGGCGGCGTTCGAGCAGGTCCCCGTGCCGTTCCAGACGTTCCGGATGTACGCGCTGGCCGAAGCGTTGAAGTCCGCCGGCGCGGTCTTGCCGTCCTGCGGGACCGCGAAGACGAAGTAGGCGGACGGGCCGCCGACGAAGTTCGGGATCATCTCGGGCGCCGTCGCCGGATCGGGCAGGACCACGTCGCTGCCGTCGACCTTGAACTTGAACGCGATCTGCGGTCGCAGCACCGACGGCGTCACGGACGCGTCGGTCCACGTCGAGACGCTCTGGACGACGTAGGTGATCACCTGGGCGCCGGCCGGCACGGCGCCGGCCGCGGCGACGGACGCCGCGTTCGTGTTGCTGTTTCCGGCCGAGGTCGCGTCGGCATAGATGTTGTGCGGGTTGGGCGGCGACACCGGGGTGTGCTTGGCGGCGATGTCGCCGCCGGCGCCGTCGGTCCGGTGGCAGGTGGCGCAGCCGACGTCGTTCGGTTGCGGACCGCCGCTGTGCGCGACGCGGGCGGGCGGGGGCGTCTGTTCGAAGCTGCGGCCGTCGTGGCAGGCGCCGCAGGCCCGGCTGGACGGCTGCGTCTTCCAGTGGTCGGCCAGCGGCGCGGGGGCGCGGTGGCACTTCGCGCAGTTGCGGACGTCCTGCGGGTACGTCGTGTCGTAGGGCTGGGGCAGGCCGGCGTAGGTGCCGCCGGTCAACGTCAGCTTCTCGCCCATGTGGATCTTGTGGATGAAGACCGGGAGGTCGAGGATCGCCTCGCGATTCAGGACCGAGGCGGTGCCGGTCCAGGTCCCGTCGGCCGCGATGGTGGGCTCGGTCAGCGTCGCGCCGGCGTTGGAAAAGCGCTTCTGATCGTTATGGCAGGCAGCGCAGGTCCGCACGTCGTAGCGGACGCCGCTGTGGAACTCGCCGGTGCCGAACTGGCCGGTGCCGCCGCTGATGGCGCGGAACGAGGTGTGGCATTCGAGGCAGGCGTTGCCGTCGACCGAATCGTGCTGGCCCGTCACGTCGGCGCCGGTCATCGGGACCAGCTCCTTGACCAGGTTGACGGGCGCGAACGGATTGCCCGACGCGTAGAGCAGCACGATCAGCCGGTGGGTCCTGTCCGCCTCGTACGTCGTCCCGGCGGTGGTCGGACCGCCGTTGATCACCTGCGCGAATCGATAATCGTAGGTGCCGTCGCCGTGGTCGGTCAGGTTCGCGGCCGCCGCCGTCTCGGCCGAGGCGGAGGTGTGATCGTTCGGGGCCATGTAGCTGACCCAGGTGTCGTTGGCGCTGCCGTTGACGCCGGGGGTGGTGCCGACCGCGCCGGGCGCGAGCTTGAGCAGCGAAAACCGCCAGGTGACGGCGGTGGTCAGAAGGTTCTTCACGCCGAGGCCGTGGCGCTCGGTCACTTTCAGCGAGACGACCGGCCGCCCGTCCGCGGGGAAGGCGACGTTCGTGATCGCCGCGGCGATGTTCGCCTGCGCCTTCTCGTCGGCTGTCATCGCCGCGTAATCGGCGACCGCGTCGATCACGGTGATCGATCCGCCGTCGGCGCCGCAGGTGAGCGTGCGCGTGCCACCGTCGGCGGCGCTGAGCGTGCACGACGTCCCGTTCATGCCGTTGCTGCCGTTCGAACCGTTGCTGCCGTTCGAGCCGTTGCTGCCGTTCGTGCCGTTCGACACCGTGAACGAGCCGCCGTCGCCGCAGTTGATCGTCGCCGTGCCGTCGTGGTTGTCCGTGATCGCGCACGACGTTCCGTCCTTGCCCGCCGCGCCGTTGCTGCCCGAGCAGCCGGCGGCGAGGCCGCCGAGGGCAGCTGCGAAGATGACGGTCGTTGCACGCAGGGTCTTCGTTCCGCTCATTGCATCACCTCGTTGGTTCACGGACGCCGAAGGCGGCTGACGTCGCCGCCCAGATCGGCCGTGCTGTCGTAGAGCAGCTCGGCCATGTAGTCGAAGTTGTGCGCCCACGCGCCCGGCTCGGTGCGCGAGAGCTGATAGTTGAACGCCGCCTTGCTCAGCCCCGCCGTCCAGGCGGTGAACGCGTTCGACGCCACCGATTCGGCGGCGCTGCAACTCTTGTCGCCGTCGGTGTCCTTGAAGAAGTAGGGGTAAACGCCCGGCGCGTAACAGAGCCCGGGCACGGGGGCGACTGCCTGCATCGCCGCCAGCGTCGCCGCCGCCAGGCCGTCGATCTCCGCCGCCAGCGGCTCGCTGGTGTTGCCGTCGCCGTCGTAATCCAGCGTGTGGATCAGCCGGATCTTCCGGGGATCGCCGCTGGCATCGGCGTGGCAGACGCGGCAGGTGCCGCTGTCCCAGGCGACGGCGATGTCGAAGGTGTGGTGGCTCGCCTCGGGATCGTGGCAGGAAGTGCACTGCGTTCCGCCCACGTGCGACAGCGCGCCGACGTAGGTCTTGCCGTCGTATTCGTAGCCGACGTGGACCGCCGATCCGAGCTTCACCGCCCCGGCCGGCAGATAGTGGACGTTCTTGAACGTCGGCTTGCCGGCCGCGATCGCCGCGTCGACGGTCGCCTTCGCCTCGCGCCCGCGGTGGCAGGTCTCGCAGACGTTGTCGAAGCCGGGCTCGTTGCGGATGACGCCCGACGGGAAGGTGACCGTCGGGACCATCGCGATGGCGGTGAAGTCGATCCCGGGCTTGTCGTGGCACGTGCCGCACTCGAGGCCGTTGGCGGTCTCCTGCACGACCTTGCCGGTGCCGAATTGCACGTAGAAGCGGAAGCCCTCCTGGCCGCCGTGACACGCCGAGCAGCTGGCGTCGACCTGCTCGTTCTGGTCCCAGTGGCGCGCCGCCTCGCTGGCGCCGTCGAAGTGGCCGACGTCGGTGCGCGTGGCCCGGCTCATGTCGACCTTGGCGACCAGCGCCGTGTTGACGTCGGTGACCGAATCGAAGAGCAGCTCGGTGATGTACTTCGCGTTGTGGGCGAACGCGCCCGGATCGCGGTTGGCCAGCTGGAAGTTGTAGGTGGCGCGGATGAGACGGGCGGTCCAGCTGCCGTAGGCGTTCGCGGTGACCGCCTCGGCCTTCGAGCAGCTGCCGTCGCCGTCGCCGTCGATGAACCAGTACGGGTAGTCGTTCGCGGAATAGCAGATGGGCGCGCTGTGCTCGCGGCCGTAGGTCCGGATGGCGGTCCCCAGCTTGTCGCGCAGGCCGACCAGCTCGTCGTAGATCCCCTCGGTCGTGTTGCCGTCGCCGTCGTAGTCGATCCCGACCGACGACTCCATCCGGATCTGGTGCGCGCCGGCGACGTCGGTGACGCCGGTGTGGCACGCGGCGCACTGATCGAACTTCACCTTCGTCGAATGCGGGTCGTGGCAGCCGATGCAGGTGTTGTAGCCGTCGACGTGGCGGAAGCGGACGTCGTAGACCTGGCCTGCGTACTGGTAGCCGCCCTTGGCGACGCCGGCGAACAGGGTCGCGGCGGCGGGGAAGAAGTGGATGTTCTGGAAGTTGAGCGTCGAGCTGACCGTGTCGTCGGTGGCGGGCGCGGCCGTTGCGATGGCGGCGTCGACCGTCGGGCCGGACGATCGTCCCTGGTGACAGGTCATGCAGCGCGCCTCGCCGCCCAGCCCATCGACCGTGACGCCCGACGGGAACGTCACGGACGACAGCGCGTCGGCGGCCGGGTTGTGGCAGGTGACGCAGCGGATCACCGAGCGCGTCGGGGCCGGCTTGTCGACCACGCCGGGCGCGCTGCCGTCGCCGCCGATGTAGTCGATGAATCCCTCCGAGCTGTGGCAGCGCGCGCAGGTGGTCGGCACCTGCCCGTCGGCGTTCCAGTTGTTGAACGCCAGCGCCGTGCCATCGGAGTGGGCCGACATCGACCAGGCGTCGTAGTAGGGGATCCGCGACGCGTCGGTCGGCTCGATGACGACGATCGCGTAGCTCGCGGTCGCCATCGAGTCGTCGCCCGTGATGGTGACGGCCGTTTCGCCGATCATGACGCCGGTGACGACGCCCGTTCCGTCGACCGTCGCGATGGCGGGATTCTGGCTGGTGAAGGTGTAGCTGCCGTCCTGGCCGTCCCTGGTCGTCGGCGCGATCGTCACGCTCTCGCCGAGCACGACGCTGTGCGCGCCGTTCGCCTCGATGGTGGGACCGGGGACGACGACCGTCGGACCCTGATCGCCTTCGAGCTGGGCGCATCCCGCTTGCAGAAGGACGATGGTGAGGGCGGTCGGGAGGCCGGCCGCGAACAAGAGGTGGGGACGCGTCATTGTGGTGCTCCTTGCTGGATCCAGTGCAGGACGGTCTCGTACTCCGGCGATCCCGAGGCGTACACGGTTCCGCCCTGGTGGCCGTTGCCGGTCATCTTCGCGAGCAGCCGGCTGCCGGCGGGCGCCGAGGTGTCGACGAACATCAGCACCGTCGGGTAGTCGGTTGCGGCGTTGCCGGTGAACAGAAGCTGCGTGTCGCCCGCCATCTGGCCGGGCGCGTGGCACATCTGACAGGTCGGCACGAGCAGCGGGTAGACGTCGGTCGCGAACGACAGCGCCACCCCGCCGTCGCCGCCGGTCTCGGCGCCTCCTTCGGACGGCATTCCGCCACCATCCTTCGGCGACGGCTCGCCACGCGAGAAGTCCGCGCACGCGCCGAACGCCAGCGCGCAGGCGACCATGACGACGCGCGCCTCAGAACTCATAGACCACGCTCAGGCGGACGAGGTCGTTCGGGATCTCGTCGACCTTCTCCAGGTTGATGAAGTAGTAAAGACCGGCGGTCAGCCCGTGATAGCGCGCGACCACCCCGAAGTTGTGCGTCGACGCGTCGGCGCTGGTGAGGCGCGTGTTGTCGACGATGACGCCGCGGCGGTTGTCGAACGTGCGCAGCCCGGTGCGGTACTGGATGTAGAGCCAGTCGAACGGGTGGTAGCGGAGCTGCAGGTAGTCGGCGAAGTCGTAGTAGTCGAAGCCGACGCCGCCGACGCCCGGTCCGCCGCCCGAGACGTCCGCGCGCAGAAGACCCGCGCTCAGGCTGAAATGCTGGAGCACGGGGATGCCGCGCGGCCGCCAGACCGTCAGATCCAGGGCCTGCATGAACAGCCGGCGCCCGAACCCGAGCGGGTTGTAGTACGCCGAGTACCAGGCCGACACGAACATCCACGAGAGGCCGATCCGGTTTCCAAACCCGAGCTTGGTGGCGTCCTCGGGCGAGAAGCCGCTCTGCAGGTTGATGATCGAATCCGCGTGGGGCAGGGCGTAGCCGCGGATGACGAACAGATCGTCGGTGACGACGATCGGGCGGCGGTCGACGACCAGGTGCGCGGCCGCGCCCTCGATCGCCCAGATCACCGGCAGCACCGGCTGATCGAACCCGCCCAGGCCGCCGTAGTTCTGGTGGAACAGCGGATCGGCGCCGAAGGGAACGACGATCTTGCCGCCCGCGAGCGTCAGCCGCAGCGGCGCGGGCAGGCGGGGAACGCGACAGTGGGCCTCCCAGAACTGCAGCGTCAGCACCTCCAGCGACAGGCCGCACGGATCTTCGGCGGCGTCGTGCGACAGGAACAGGAAGTGGTGGTAGCTGCGAAGCGCGTTCACGCTCGCGCCGCCGAACGGGTTGCCCGTGAACTGCCGGCGTTCGTAGTCGAGGCTGAAGCGGCCGTCGAGCATGAACCCGAGCGGCAGCGCCAGACCGGCGGGCATGCCGTGCCCGCCCAGATCGGGCGGCGGCGGCGGGGCAGCGGCGGGCGGCGCCGGCGGCTGAACGGTCGGCGCGGCCGGCGTCGGCCCGGGCGGGGCGGTGCCGGCCTCGGGCGCCGCGGGAGCCGCCAGGCCGCGCGCCCACGACAGGATCGTCTCCATGCGCGCATCGCCCGCTGGAAGGACCGCGCCGCCGCCGTGCATCTGGCCGGAGGACTTGGTGATTAGCGGGCTCCGTTCCGGAGCTTGCACATCGACGAACGCGCGCGCGGCCGCCTCGTCCTTCGCGGCGTCACCGGAGAAGAGAAGCCGGGTCATGCCCGCCGGACCGCCGGGCCGGTGACAGAGCGCGCACGTGCTCAACAAGATCGGGTGCACGTCGGCCGCGAAGCGCGAAGGCCGGGGTTGGGCGAGTGTCGTCGTCGCGGGCGGGGCCGGGGTCGACTCGGCCGGAACGGCGGGGGCTTGGCCTGCCGCCGGTTCAGGCGCGAGAGCGCCCGTCGCGGGCTGCCCGGCGGCCGGCTGGTGCTGCCTTGCCGCCCGTGGCGCCGGCGCGGCGGCCTCCGGAGCCGGCGTGGTTTGCGGCTGCGGCGCCGCATCCAGCTTGGCCCCGCCCCGGATCCAGGCCGCGACGCGCTGATACTGCGCGCTGGTCGTCGGCCAGAGGGGGCCGCCGCCGTGGGGTGTCGTGCCCGTGACCTTCGACAGGAGCGCGCTCGCATCCGGATCGCGCGCCTTCACGAAGCGCGCGATCGCGTGATGGTCGGTGGCCGGGTCGCCGGTCAGCAGCAGATGCGACAGCTGCGCCGGCCCGCCGGCCGTGTGGCAGGGCTTGCACGTCGTCATCAGGAGCGGATGGATCGCGCGCTGGAACGACGGCGCGGCTGGCCCGGCCGCCGCCTTCTTTTCCGCGCCGGCCTTGTCCTCGCCCGGCTTTCGCACGCCGCCCGCCTCCTCGCCTTCCTCGGCGGGCGGCTCGGCCACGGGCGGCGGCGGAGCTCCGGCCTCCGGCGGCGCGGGCGGCTTCTTCTTGAGGCCGAGCTCTTTGAGGATGTCGGAGCGTTTCTTCTCCTGCGGGCTCTGGGCGCGCGCGATCGCCGCCGACAAGAGGCCAACGACGATCACCACCACGCGCCAGCGACTAGGGACCATCGACGTGGCACCTCGCGCACGGGGCGCCCGGGATCGCGAACGCGGTCCGGCCGTCGTGGCAGCGGCCGCAGAACTTGCCGTCCTGCATCTCGGCGTGCGTGAAGCCGACCGCGGCCTGGGGGAAGACGCCCGGATGACAGGCGTAGCAGCCGAACGACTGGTGCGTCCGGTGCGAGAACAGCGCGCGCGGCGGAAACGCGGCGGCACCGGGGTTGCGGCGCGGTATGCGCAGCACCGCCGGGAAGGCGGCGCCGAGCGCGACCGACGCCAGCAGGAACCCGAACGCGACGATCGACAGGCGGCTCGGCGG
>DATFXS010000143.1:0-4398 GCA_035315605.1 Polyangia bacterium | reverse complement strand
TTCGGTTGAATAGAACCTCTGCGCGCCCCCGACGACTCCTCCGTGCTGCTCGCAACCCGCCAGCCGTCGTTGTTCGCGGGCGCGTCGATCCACGATTGCACGTCGCCGACCATGGCCGGGTTCGAGGCGGAGTCCCAGATGACGGGCGCGCCATCCCCGACCCCGGTGGTGTCCGCCTGGCCGCTCGGCGACGCGACGACGGTTCCGCCCGCGGTCGTCCAGGCCGTCGACGTCGCGCAGTTCGTCTGATTCCAGGTCGCGCCGATGATCGTTCCGCTGCACGGCTGCCCGACGGTGAACGCGCTGGGCGCCTCGCCCGTCCCGTTGCCCTGAATCCACGGCTGGGTGACCGCCTGCAGCGTGTCCACGGCGGCCTGGCCGACCGTTCCGTTCCCGAGCGCGCGCAGGGTCAGCCGCAGCTGAACGTTCGTGATCGTGGCGCGTCCCTGGAGACCGGCCGGCATGGCGAAGCGAACCAGGGCGCGCATCGTCCCGCCGTGCCCATCGGTCCCCGTGAACACCGAGCTGCTGCCGCCGTTGTTGTTGTCGGCATTCCCGCTGTTGATGAACGTGTCGTCCGAGGGGGCCAGCGTCTGGGTCGCGCTGAACGACGGCGTCGCGGCGAGCAGGCTCGGCAGGCCGACCGCGACGGCGGACAGACGGCGCAACCATTCTCTTGTCCGCAGGACCACGGGTTTTCCCTGGCCCATACGGTTTCGCGATGCGCCCGCGACCTCAACCAACGATCGCGTGACGGCTGCGTGGCGCGACCGTTCAGTGCCGCGCGCGCGCGGCGGCGACCGCGTCGCAGAGCTCGCGGGCGCGGGCGGTCACGACGGCGTCGTCTCCGCGCGCGAGCGCGGCGGTGTCGACCAGCTCGGAGCCGACGCCGAGCGCGGCCGCCCCGGCCGCGATGTACTCGCCGGCGGTCTGCGCGTTCACGCCGCCCGTCGGCAGCAGCTTCACGTCGGGCAGCGGGCCGCGCAGCGCCTTCAGGTACTTGGGGCCGCCCACCGCCGACGCCGGAAAGATCTTCACCATGTCGGCGCCGGCCTTCCACGCGGTGATCACCTCGGTCGGCGTCAGCGCGCCCGGCATGATCGGCACGCCGCGCTCGTGGGCGGCGGCGATGGTGGGCAGGTCCAGGCCGGGGCTGACGATGAACGCGGCGCCCGCCTCGATGCAGGCGTGGGCCGCCGCGGCGTCCAGCACCGTGCCCGCGCCGACGATGGCGCGATCGCCCAGGCGGTCCACCAGCGATCGGATCGCGGCCGTCGCGTTCGGGACCGTCATCGTGATCTCGAAGATCGAGATGCCGCCGGCCAGCACCGCCTCCGCGGCCCGCATCGCCAGCTCGGGTGACGGCGCCCGCACGACGGGGACGATGCCGACGGCCTCGATGCGGCGGCAGACGTCGGCGCGGCTCACCGGTCGATCCTCGCGCCCGCGCCCTTCATGGCGCGCATCACCTCGGCGAACGTCGCCATCGTCGTGTCGCCCGGCGTCGACATGGCGAGCGCGCCATGCGCGACGCCGCACTCGAGCGCCCACTGCGGATCCTTGCCCGCCAGCAAACCGTAGATGAACCCCGAGGCGAACGAATCGCCGCCGCCGACCCGGTCCAGGATCTCGACGCTCTTCTGCGGGACCTCGTAGAACTGCCCCTCGTGCCAGCAGATCGCGCCCCAGCCGTTGACCGACGCCGAGGGCGCCGTGCGCAGCGTCGTCGCGACCGCCTTGATGTTGGGGAATTCTCTGACGACGCTGGCGATCATGGTGCGGAATGCGCCCGTCGACAGCGAGCCGAAGTCCGGGTCGACGTCCTCCACCTCGAAGCCGAGCGCGGCCGAGAAGTCCTCCTCGTTTCCGAACAGGACGTCGACGAACGGCATCAGCGATCGGTTCACCTGGCGCGCCTTGGCCTTGCCGCCCACCGATCGCCAGAGCGAGTCGCGGTAGTTCAAGTCGTACGATACGCAGGTGCCGTGCCGGTGGGCCTCCTCCATCGCGGCGTGCGCCACCGCGGGCGTCCCCTCGGACAGCGCGCAGAAGACGCCGCCCGTGTGGAACCAGCGCGACCCCTGACCGGCGCCGCCGAACAGGCTCTTCCAGTCGACGTCGCCCGGCTGCATCTGCGAGACGGCGGTGTGGCCGCGATCGGAGCAGCCGAGGCCGCCGCGCGGCCCGAAGCCGCGCTCGGTGAAGTTGAGGCCGTTCCTGACGCTGCGGCCGACGCCGTCGTATTCCTTCCAGCGCAGGTACGACAGATCGACGCCTCCCTGAAGCATCAGGTCCTCGACCAGCCGGCCGACCGGGTTGTCGGTCAGCGCCGTGACGTGCGCGCTGCGCAGGCCGAAACAGCGGCGCAGCCCCCGCGCGACGTTGTACTCGCCGCCCCCCTCCCAGGCGTGAAACGTGCGCGTCGTGTGCACGCGCCCCTCGCCCGGGTCGAGCCGCAGCATCACCTCGCCCAGGCTGACGACGTCGAAGCGGCAATCCGGCGCGGGCTTGACTGTCAGCTTCGCGGTCGCCGCCGTCGCCGTCGTTTTCACCGGCCCATCCATCCGCCGTCGACCACCAGCACGTGCCCGCTGACGTAGTCGCTGGCCCGCGACGCCAGGAAGACGGCGGCGCCGCCCAGGTCGGCGGGCTCGCCCCAGCGGCCGGCCGGGATGCGCTCGGTGATCTGGCGGTTGCGCACCGCATCCGCGGCCAGCGCGGCGGTGTTGTCGGTGTGGATGTAGCCGGGGGCGATCGCGTTGACGTTGACGCCCTTGCCCGCCCACTCGTTGGCGAGCGCCTTCGTCAGCTGCGCGACGCCCCCCTTCGACGCCGCGTAGGACGGCACCGTGATCCCGCCCTGAAACGCCAGCAGCGACGAGACGTTGACGATCTTGCCGCGCCCGCGCGGGATCATGCGCTTGCCGGCGGCGCGGCAGAGGCGGAAGGTCGCGGTCAGGTTCACGTCCAGCACCGCCGCCCAGTCGTCGTCCGAGAATTCGACGGCCGGCGAGCGCCGGATGATCCCGGCGTTGTTGACCAGGATGTCGATCGCGCCGAGCTCGCGCACCGTCGCCTCGACCAGCGCCTCGGGCGTCGCGGCGTCGCGCAGCTCGCCGGTCAGCACCGCGGCGCGCCGGCCGAGCTTGCCGATCTCCGCGGCCGTCTCGGACGGCACATGCTTGTTGCCGTGGCACGCGACGTCCGCGCCCGCGGCCGCCAGCGCCCGCGCCAGCGCCGCGCCGATGCCCGTACCCGCGCCCGTGACCAGCGCGCTCAGCCCGTCCAGTCGAAACGGATCCATCTATTTGCGGCTGATGCCGGAATCAGTTCCGAAGCCGGGCTGCACGTTGACGACGCCGAACTGGCGGTCCTCGACCTCGCGGTGCGCCGCCATCATCCAGATGAAGTTGATGCCGTGCCCCGGCGCCGCCACGTTCGGGTGGTAGCCGGCCGGCATCAGCACGGCGTCGCCGTCGCGCACGACGGTGCAGAACTCGGGCGCCTCGTCGGGCTTGGTGTAGACCAGCTGGATCCCGAACGCGGGCGGCGGCATGTCGAAGTAGACGTAGACCTCTTCCAGCATCTTCGTGTGCTCGTGGGGCGGCCAGCTGGTCCAGTTGCCCTGCTGCGAGCGCGTGAACCCCATCAGGATCCGTCCGGCGCGCACGTTGTCGCCGACGACGATGTTGAGATCGCGGGTCGTCGATTCGCCGCCCGCCCGGAACTTCTGCTTGGGGTCCGCCGAGATCTCCGCGTAGCGCACGATCTGAAGCGGGTACGTTCCGCTCACCTCCGACGCGCACTCGACGAGGTCGACCTCGCCGGTCGTCTCGACGGCGACCGCGCTGCCGCGCGGGATGTAGATCGCGTCGTGCAGCCCGATGTCGTGGCGCTTGCCGTCCACGGTCACCGAGCACGAACCGCGCATCGACAGCAGCGCCGTCTCGCGCCCCTCCGTCGCGAACGTGACGCGCGGCTCGCTCGCGTCCAGGATGATGCGCCCGTAGTACAGGTGGGCCATCTCGCTGTTGGCCGGCGTGATGGAGATGTGGCGGCCGCGGCGCGACGCCGTGCCCGAGAAGATCAGCTTCGACGCGTTCAGCGATTCCGTCGCAGAGAGGGCCATGGCAACTGGTCTCTACACCTGCGGTTTTCGACGCGCAAGCCCGCTCGCGTCGTGAGCCGCTCGCCCCCGCCGGGGACACCCTTGCAATCGTTATCTCGTGCGAAATCCCGTGCAGAATCGCAGTGTTTTTTTCCTGATCGCTGGGGCGTTCTTCGGGCATGCCTGCTCGGGCGGATACGGCCCCCAGCCGACCGGGAACGCTGGCAGCTCCGGCCTCGGTCGGGCGGGGACGTACGGGACGGCGGGCGCAGCCGGCGGCGCGGCGGGGA
>DATFXS010000142.1:0-13129 GCA_035315605.1 Polyangia bacterium | reverse complement strand
CTGAGGCGCCGTTCGCCGCGTCGTTCGCCGCGTCGTTCATCATGGCCGCGCCGGCTTCCATCGCGGCCGCGCCGGCTTCCACTCCCAGGCCGCCACCCTCGATGGCGGCGACGACCTCCGGGGCGACGCCCGAACGCACCGGCCAGGGCGGCAGCGGCGGCAGCCCCAGCACCTGACGGACGATGGCGAACGACCGTCGGTGGATCGGGCAGGCGCCCAGCCGCCGCAGCGCCCGGAAGTGGGCGCGCACCGGATAGCCCTTGTGCTGGGCGAACCCGTACCCGGGATACAGCGTGTCCATCGCGCGCATGCGCGCGTCCCGGGCGGTCTTGGCCAGGATCGACGCCGCCGCGATCGACAGGCTCTTGGTGTCGCCCTTGATGATCGCCTGCTGGGGCAGGGCGACATCGCGCAGCCGCCGGGCGTCGATCAGCAGGTGCTCGGCGGCCGGGCGCAGCGCCTCGATCGCCCGGCGCATCGCAGCCAGCCCCGCCCAGTAGATGTTGATGCAGTCGATCTCGTCGGGCTCGGCGAACGCGACCGCCCACGCCAGCGCCCGCTCGCGAATCACGGGCGCGAGGCGCTCGCGCACCTCCGGCGTTAGGCGCTTCGAATCGTCCACATCCGGGATCCGTGTCCCGGGCGCGAAGATCACCGCCGCCGCCGCGACCGGCCCGGCCAGCGGGCTCATTCCGGCCTCGTCGACGCCGGCGACGTGCGCGACCCCGCCGGTCCATAGCGCGGTTTCGTAGCGCAGCATCACGCGCAGGCGCTGCCCCTCGGCCCGGTTTGCCCGCCGGCGGCGCGCCACCGCGGCGAGGATCGCCTTCGCGCCGGACCGGCCGTCAGCTGCCAGCGCCTTCTCGATCGGGGCAGGCAGCGCCCGGCCGCCCTCCACGTAACGCGCCCTCAGATCCGCGAGCGACAACCGGCGCGGCGGAGACGGGCGGCGCGAGATCACGGCGGCAGCGAAGAAAGGCCCGCGCGCGCTTCGGCGGCGTGCGTGCCGAGGGGCGCGAGCTCCAGGTACTTTCGGAACTCGTCGCGCGCGGCGTTGTTCTGATGGCGCGCCTTCTCGACGCTGGCGACCACGAAGTGCGCATCGGCGAAGCGGGCATCCGCGGTGAGGGCGAGGTGCGCGAGCTCCAGCGCTTCGTCGAATCGGTTGGCGGCCAGCGCCGCCTCGGCGCGCGTCGTCAGATCGCGGGCGGGTTCGACGACGGCCTGCGCCGGCGCCTCGCCCGCGCGCCGCTTCTCCGCCTGGGCATAGAACACCCCGGCGACGATCAACGCGATCCCGCCGGCGATGCCGACGACCAGATACGCACGCTTGCGGCCCGGCACCGGGGCGCGCGGGTCGTAGCTCGCCATCGATCCCGGCTCGGTCAGCCGGCCCGGAACGGCCTGCTCGCCGTCCTCGAGCCAGTGCAGGGTCGAGTTCGACAGCCCCATCTCTTCCTGCGGCGTGGCCGCCGGCATCTCGTCGTCTGATGGCTTCGGGGATTCCTTGGCCGACTCCGCAGATGCGTCGGGTGCGGTCATGACGCCCGAATCGCCCGGCCCCGACGTCTCGGCTTCGGCCGGGGCCGGCTTGGCGTCGCCGGTCGGAGCCGCTTCCGGCGGCGGCCACGCGACGGCGGCGTCGACATCGGCCGGCGGTTTTGCAGCCGCTTCGCCCGGAGCAGCCGCCGGGGGCTCGACCTTCGCGGCGCTGCTCGAAGACTCTTCTGGCTTTTGCTCTTCCGTCGACATCGTGGCGCGGATGCGATTGTCGAACCGAAGACTAGTGCATTTATCGGTTCGTGGTTCAGGAAAATGGCGCGCCGGCAACCTGGCGCGGGCGGTTCCGGTGTTCGAAGCGCGGGCGGATGTCGTGAGGCAGCCGTGTAACTTCTGTTAACATTGAACCGGGATGCAGCGTTCAGCCGACGACACCACGCTGAGCAGCGTTCCCGCGACCGGGCCATCGCCCCTCCGGGCCAGCGGACCCGGCGCCTACCTGGTCGTGATTTCAGGGCCGAGCTTCGGGGAGATGTACCGGCTCAAGGGCGATCGGACCGTGCTCGGCCGTGGCGAGCGCGCCGACATCCGCGTGCTCGACGATGGCGTCTCACGCGAGCACGCCGCCATCGAGCGCGACAGCGGCAAGGTGGTGGTGGTCGACCTCGGTTCCACCAACGGAACGTTCTGCAACGGCGGCCGCATCCAGCGGCACGATCTGACGGACGGGGACAAGATCTCGATCGGCGCGACGACGATCCTGAAGTTCACCTATCAGGATCAGGTCGACGAGCAGTATCAGAAGAAGCTGTTCGAATCGGCGCTGCGCGACGGGCTGACGTCGACCTTCAACCGCCGCTACTTCGTCGACCGCCTGCACGCCGAGGTCCGCTTCGCCCACCGTCACGAGAAGACGCTGGCGTTGCTGTTCGTCGACATCGATCATTTCAAGGCGATCAACGACCAGCACGGTCACCCGGCGGGCGACGAGGTGCTGGCAGGCGTCGCGCGCGTGATGATGGCGACGATCCGGACGGAGGATGTCCTGGCGCGCTACGGCGGTGAGGAGTTCGCCGTCATCTGCCGCGAGATCGAGCCCGACGGCGCGCAGGCGCTGGGCGAGCGGCTGCGCGGCGCCGTCGAGAGCCAGCGTTTCGAGCACGCCGGCAAGGTCATCCCGGTCACGGTCAGCGTCGGCGTGGTCGTCGGCCGCAAGATCGACGACACGAACGCGTTCATCGCGGCCGCCGACGGCGCCATGTACGACGCCAAGCGGGCAGGGCGCAACCGCGTCTGCGTGGCCACCGACCTCAAGACCGGCTGAGCTAGAAGAGCGCCCAGGAGAAGGCGGCGAACACGCCGCCCGCGACCAGCGTCCAGGCGCAGGCGGCGGTGAAGCGGAGCTCGGTCCGGATGGCCAGCGGATTTCGCGTGGTGACGATCAGCGGCGCGCCACGCCGCCCCGAGAACACGGGCGCCAGGCCCCCGCGGAACGGCGCGCCCGCGGACGGGTCGGACGTCACCGTCACCGGCCCCGCCACGTGCAGCGACTCGCCCCGCGCGAGAGATGTCTCGATGTGCAGGGCCCAGTCGGGCCCGGCGATCTCGCGGTAGTTGTCGCTGCGGATGAAGATCACCTCGCTGCCGAAATCGACGCGCGCCTGTCCGGAGCTGTCGCCGATCAGAACGGCGCCGCCGCAGCGTTCGTGCTCGCGCATCGCCGGTCCCACGTGGACGGTGTGCCAGAAGACGCACGGGCGGTTCGACAGCGGCGCCCGCAGATGATCGTCGGAGACGACTTCGGCCGCGACATGGGCGCGCCCGTCGCGCACGGCGGAGATGCGCGTCGGTGACGGCGCGTCGAGCAGCACGCCCAGCCGGCGGCGCCGGCGCGCGGCGGCCAGCGCCAACATGGCGCCGGTCACCAGCCATCCGGCCGCGACGAAGAGCCCCGTGTCGGTCACCATCCCGAGCGCGTGCGGCGCGACGGCCAGCTGACCGGCCGCGCCCACCAGCCCGGCCGCGACCTGGCCGGCAGCGAGCAAGCCGAACGC
The DNA here is from genome assembly GCA_035315605.1 of Polyangia bacterium. GTDB lineage: Bacteria > Myxococcota_A > Polyangia > Fen-1088 > Fen-1088 > JADGRB01. Next base: position 9,575 of record DATFXS010000142.1, on the reverse strand, counting down.
CAGCTGGCCGATCCCCCAGCCGAGCCCGATCGACGCCTGGCCGAGGCTGATGCCGCCGACGGCGACCTGGCCGATCGCGATCACGCCGACCGCGACCTGACCGATGGCGACGATCCCGACGGCGGTCGGGCGGCGCCCGCTGGACGGGTCGATGCCGCGGACCACGTGCACGAGCGGCAGTCCGAACACCTTCAGACGCGACCGGTATTCGAAGCTGGACGGCGCGAAGGCTGATTCCGGCGGTTCAGCCGGCCCTCCCGGGCCACCGTCTGTCCGCGCCGACCCTGCCTGCGCAGCCATGACGAAAGCCTACGGCTCGGATCGGAAAGCTGCAACGCAGTTTGCGCTGTTCGAATCGGATAATCTCCGGACGTGCCCCGATTGTCATGGTTGCTGATCGGCGCCGCCCTCGGCGCGCACTGCGGCGCGGCCCGTCCGAAGCCGTCGCGGTCGGGGCCGGAGGTCGCGCGCAGCACGGCGGCGGGCCCCGCGCGCACGCGCAGCAACATCTTGCGCAGCGATTACGCCGGGTCCGAGAGCTGCGCGCGCTGCCACGCGGACATCTATGCGGCGTGGCGCGGCTCGCCGATGCACTTGATGACGCGCCTGCCGGCGGGGGAAGCGGTAAGGGTGCACACGCCGTTCGGCGGCGGCGACGGCGCGCCGGCCTCGACGTTTCGCTTCAAGGACGACACGGCGCGCCTCTATGAACACGACGGCGCGCGCTACGTCGATCTCGCGTCGTCGCAGTTCGGCGATCATCGGTACCGCGTCACCCGCGTCATCGGCGGGCGCTATCGGGAGGACTTCGCCGGCGTCGAGGAGGGCGGCAGTGACCCGCGCGAATTGCTGCTGCCCGTCTCGTACGTGTTCGAAACGCGCAGCTTCCGCCTGAAGGGATACTCAGTGCTGGTCAACGAGCGGCCGGGGCTGCGGGCCGGCGGCGTCTGGAGCGAGACCTGCGTCTTCTGCCACAACACGGTGCCGTACTTCGACGCGCTGTGGGGCGAGCTGGCCGGTCCGGGCGCGCCCGTCTATCAAGGCACGGTCGTCGATCACCTGCTGCCGCGCGAGCGGCGCTGGCGCCTCGACGTCGACGCGGACGGCGAGCCGGCGATGCGCGAGGCCGTCGGCGCCGAGGTGCGCGTCGTCGGGGGGACGCCGCCGCGGGCGGGCGACGATCGGCGCGCCGCGCTCGGGCACGCGATCCGCGAGCTACGGTCGCACTTCGGCGCGCGCGACTTCGTCGAGATCGGCATCGGCTGCGAGGCCTGCCACGGCGGTAGCCGCGAGCACGCCGGCGACCCGCACGTTCGCACCGACTTCGCGCCGCGCGCGCCGTTCCTGCAGGCGCGGTCGGAGAGCGGCGGCGAGATCACGCGCGCCGAGCAGGTCAACCGGGTCTGCGCGCGCTGCCACCAGGTGCTGTTCTCCCGCTATCCGTACACCTGGGAGGGCGAGGCGCGACGGGGCGGCAAGCCGGGCGGCAGCTCGATCACGTCGGGGGAGGCGCGCGATTATCTGCTGGGCGGCTGCGCGCGCCAGATGTCGTGCCCGACCTGCCACGATCCGCACGGCGAGGATCGCCGCGCCGATCTCGATCGGCTCGCGACGACGACCGGCAACGCGGTCTGCGTCCGCTGCCACCCACAGTACGCGCCCGCGCCCGCGCTGGCGGCGCACGCGCACCACGATCCGACCGGCTCCGGCGCCAGCTGCATCGCCTGCCACATGCCGAAGAAGAACATGGGCCTCGGCTATGCGCTGACCCGCTATCACCGCATCGGCAAGCCCGACGATCCGGCGCGCGTCGAGCGCGACCGGCCGATCGAATGCGCGCTCTGCCACGTCGACAAGACGGTCGCCGAGCTGGTGGACAAGATGGAGGGGTGGTGGGGGCGCAAGTACGATCGCGCGGCGCTGGAGGCGCTGTACGGGACGATGCAGGCGAGCCCGCTGGCGGCGACGCTGATGCGCGGGAAGGCGCACGAGCAGGCGGTCGCGGTGGCGGTTCTGGGTGACGCCCACCGGACCGAGGCGCTGCCCGACATCGCCCACCAGATGGCCAACCCGTTCCCGCTGGTCCGGTACTACGCGCGGCGCGCGTTCGACGGGATGTCGCCGCGCCCGTGTCCGATCGATCTCGATCGCTCGACGGCGGAGATCGTGGGGGCGGTGCGGGCCTGCTTGCCCGCGGCGTTCCCGGACCGGGTGCCGGCGGAGATGCCGGGCCGCCAGCGCACCCCGCGCCGATCGGACGACGTCGATGAAGACTGACGCGAAAACGACGACCGACGCCGACGCGGTGCCGAAGCCGCCGCTGGTGCTGCTGACGGGCTTTCTGGGCGCGGGCAAGACCACGACGCTGAACCGCGTGCTCGGCCACCAGCTGCGGCTGCGGGTCGGCGTGATCATCAACGAGCTGGGGCGCATCGACATCGACACGCGGCTCGTCAAGAGCCGGGCGGGCGACGTGATGGAGCTGGCGGGCGGTTGCGTCTGTCACGAGGTGCGCGTGCAGTCCGAGCTCTGGGCGGCGATCGAGGAGGTGAAGCGGCGCTCGCGGCCCGACGTGGTCGTGCTGGAGACGACCGGGATCGCGGAGCCGTGGTCGATCCTGTCGGGGCTGGAGGAGCTGGGCGACGCGGCCCCGGCCGTCGCGGCGGGCGTCGTCTGCGTCGTCGACGCGGAGGCGGGCGCGGGGCAGCTCGCCCGACACGAGGAGGCGCGCGCGCAGGTCGAGGCCGCGGACCGGATCCTTCTGACGAAGCTGGATCTCGCCGCCGGCGACGCGGTCGTCGCGCTGCACCGCGAGCTCGGCCGGCGCAACCCGGCCGCCGAGCGCGCCAGCTTTCCCGCCGGCGACGAGGGGACGGCGGCGCTGGTCCCCTGGCTGCTCGCCGTGCGCGCCGCGCCGCGCGCCGCGCGCCGCGATCGTCACGCCCACGCGCACGGCCAGCTGACCGTCGTCACGTTCGCCGATCCGGAGCCGCTGCTGGCGGAGCCGCTGCTGGCCGTGATCGAGGGGCTGGGCGCGGCGCTGGTGCGCGCGAAGGGTTTCATTCACCTGGCGGGCGACGATCGACGCGGCTTTCTCGAGCGAGCGGGCGAGCGCACGGCGCTGCGGCCCGGCGAGCCGTGGGGTCCCGAACCGCGCGCGACGGAGCTGGTGCTGATCGGCGACGGCCTGGAAGGCGACGCCATCCGCCGCCAGCTCTGGGCCTGCCGCGCCCGGCGCTGACCGGCTCAGTAGATGGCGATGCCGCCCGTGAACGTCGCGGCGGGCGAGACCGTGCCGCTGTCGGTGAAGAACGCCTCGTTCGCGCCGGCGCGGAAGGTGAGCGCGAGGCGTCCGGTCAGCTCCAGCTCGGTCAGCAGGCCGCCGCCGAACTCGCGCCCCCATTCGACGCCGCCCGATCCGCTGGCGGTCGATGCGATCGCCGCCGCGCCGACGTTGGCGAAGCCGCCCACGCGCAGCGGCCCGAGGGCCAGCGGCAGCGACTGCGCCTCGAAGCCGAAGGTGTGGCGGGTCAGCGTGGCGCCGTACTGGTCGCCGGCGCCGCCCACGCCGGCGGTCAGGAGCAGACCGAGCCACGGGCGCACGAACAGGCCGAACTGCATGTTGGCCACGATGCCCGAGTGCGAGACGTCGCCCGTGCGCGCGAACGTCATCGAGCCGCCGTCGAGCTTGAACGTCGGCATCCAGACCCGCGAGATCGGCAGGTGGCCGAGCCGGCGGATGCCGTAGCCCTCGTCGTCCATCACCTTGGCCTCGACGGTGTCGCGCAGGGCGATGGGCGACAGATCGCCGAGCGCGATCACCAGCTCGTCGCCGGCCCGCTGTTTCAGGTGAACGGGCTGCCAGGGCGACATCTCCGCCAGGCCGTCGAAGCGGACGCCCTCGCTCGAGACCAGGCCGACCGCCGCCACCACTGCGATCGCCGCGAGGACAACCGCGAGGACGATCATCGCGTCGCCGCCGTTCCCACCCCCGCTGCCTCCGCCGCTCGAGCCGCCGCCGAGCCAGCTGCCGCCACCGGAGCTGCTGCCGCCGCCGGAGCTCGAAGGCGGTACGCCGTGCCATCCGCCGCCGGAGCCGGACGACGGCGCGTTATGCCAGGTGATGCCGCCACCGCTCGGCGGCTTGCCCTGCCAGCCGCCGCCCGAGGTCGAGGCGGATCCACCCGTGCGCGGGGCTCCGCGCCACGGGCGACCTCCCGCTGGCCGACCGGCGCCACTGTTGCCGCCCGAAACGTCGACGTCGCCGTCGATGCGGACGTCCAGCTCGACATCGGTGTCTCGCGTCTCCTCGCCCACGATCGGCTGGTCCGGCGTGACCTCGGGCTGCGCCCACGCCGCGCCGCCCTGTCCGTAGTTGGTTTTCTCCGTCGGGATCGGATCGGTGCGCCGCGTTCCGAGCTCCTGGATGACGTGCACGTGCTGCCCGCGCACCTCCGGCGGCGTCGACACCAGCCGGTTCAACTCTTCGTTCGGGATCACATACTCGTTCGAGATGCACCCGGCCGCGACCGGGGCAAAGAACGCCAACGTCAACAGGCTGACCGCTGCACGCACGCCGCCATCTTCCTTACAGGTTCCGTGCCAGCCGATCGGCTGCGCCGCGTGGGCGGGCGCACGGCCGCCGTCTCCCCGTGTGCCGCCGCTGCCACAGGCGCGGTGTCGCGCGCGCGCGGCGTCAGTTTTTGAACGCGAAGTACGCGCCGGCGATCGCCGCGGCGATCGCGAACCCGACCACCTGATAGATGACGATCGCCCCGGTCAGCGATGCACCCGTGCGGCCGCTGAACGTCGCGCTGCAGCGGTTGCAGCGCACCGCATTGAGCAGCCTCGGGCCGAGGGCGCCACCCCACCAGGTGAAGCCGAGCTTGGTGTACAGCTCGTTTCCGCATTTGGGGCACTTCAGCGCGCCGGACGGCGCGGCGTCGATCGACGCGGACGGCGGCAAGTAGGGATCGGGCATGCGCCGGATGATACGCCCGCAGGGCCGCTACTTGAAAGCGTGGCCGCGGCGGCGCTCGTACGCGCCGAGATACAGATCGCGGTAGTCACGCGCCGCGCGCTCCCACGAAAAATCCTGCGCCATCGCGCGGCGGCGCATGCCGTCGATGTGTTGTGGGCGGTCGTACCAGGTCGAGACCGCCCAGCCGATCGTGTTGGCGAGCGCGTTCGGGGACAGATCGCTGAACATGAAGCCGGTGCCGCCGCCGCTCGCCTCGTCGTAGTTGGAGACGGTGTCGACCAGGCCGCCGGTCGCCCGCACGATCGGCAGCGTGCCGTAGCGCAGGCTGTACATCTGGTTCAGGCCGCACGGCTCGAAGCGCGACGGCATCAGGAAGAAGTCGGCGCCCGCCTCGATGCGGTGGGCGCGGCCGTTGTCGAAGTGCAGCCAGGCGCGGAACCGATCGCCGTGGTGGCCGTCGGCCCAGGCGAAGAAGCGCTCGGCGTCGGTGTCGCCGGTGCCGAGCAGCACGATCTGGACGTCCCAGTTCAGGATCCGATCCAGCGCGTGCGCCAGCACGTCGAACCCCTTCTGCGGCGTCAGTCGGCCGACGATGCCGAACAGCGGGACGTCCGGGCGCACCGCCAGGCCGGCCTCCTTCTGCAGCGCGGCCTTGCACACCGCCTTCCCGGTGAGATCACCGGCGTCGAAGGTGGCGGGCAGGTGCTTGTCGGTGGCCGGGTTCCACTCGTCGGTGTCGATGCCGTTCAGGATGCCGACCAGATCGCCATTTCGCCACGACAGGATGCCGTCCAGGCCGTTGCCGTAAGCGCCGGTCTGGATCTCGCGCGCGTAGGTCGGGCTGACCGTCGACAGGATCGTGCTGCGGTAGAGCGCCGCCTTGGTCAGGTTCATCGCGCCGAAGTGTTCCAGCTCGCGCGAGTTGTAGTGCTCGCGGCCGAGCGACGTGATGAACATGCCGCCGCCGTCGAACACGCCCTGGTAGGCGAGGTTGTGGATCGAATAGACGGTGGCCGCGGCGTGCAGCGGCTGCAGCCATTCGACCGTGTCGACGTAGACCGGGACCAGCGCCGTCTGCCAGTCGTTGCAATGGATGATGTCGGGGAAGAAGCCGAGCGCCTTGCACACCTCCAGCGATCCGCGCGACAGGAAGGTGAAGCGTTCCAGGTTGTCGTCGTAACCCTGGGCTGGCGGGCCGTACAGATAGGGGCGATCGAAGTAGCGGTTGTACTCGAGGCAGTAGAGCGGAACGTCGCTGCCGGGCAGGCGGCCGACGCGCACGCGCGCCCGCGCGCCGCCCCACCACATCGGCACGGTCAGGAAGCCGTCCAGCACCTCGAGGTCGTTCCACGGCATCCCCGCGTACAGCGGCATGACGACCCGCACGTCGATGTCCAGCGCGCGGAGCGCCTTCGGCAGCGCGCCGGCGACGTCGGCCAGGCCGCCGGTCTTCGCGAACGGCGCGCACTCCGACGAGACGAACAGAACCTTTAGCGGCGACGCAGGCACGAAGCGCGAGGGGGGCGACAGGCCCGAATGAGCTAGCTAGCGTAAATGCGATAGTCGATGTTTGGGAAAATATTATCCCGGCTCTCGACATCGGCGAGCCAGCGGACGTTTGCATCCGGCGCCGCCGCGCCCAGCTTGTTCGCGCGCAGGTCGTCGTAAATCTTGTTGAACTGCAGGATGTGCTGGTTGATCCGCTTGGTGGCGTACGGAACGGTCGTTCCCGTCTTCATGATGAACGTCCAGTCGGACGACTGGGCCAGCATCAGCTCGCGCGCCGCCTGATTGAGCGCGCGCGTGGTCAGCGGGTCGGCGGCCGGGTGGCGCCGCGCCAGCTCCACCATCCGCTCGCTGGCGGTGTGCAGGTGGCGGTAGGTCCAGGCGTTGCTTTCGTTCAGCCAGTAGTCGTTGTAGCCCTTGAAGCCCCACGACGACGCGCACGGCGTCGCGACCTGGTTGGTGTCGTGCCGTTCCAGGTAGTCGCCGGGCGTGATGGTCTCGATCGCGCTCTCGTCGAAGTGCAGCTGGCGGAACAGATCGCCGAGGAACAGCGGCCCCTCGTACCACCAGTGGCCGTACAGCTCGGCGTCGTACGGGCTGATGACGATCGGCGGCCGGTCCATGTGCGCCGCCAGGTGCTGCACCTGCTTGACGCGGTTGCCGCGGAAGTGCGACGCGTGCAGGCCGGCTTTGCCGCGCGCGATGTCGGGGTCGTAGACCCATTTGTCGTGAAGCTGGTTGTGCGTGATCGCGTGGTACTTGATGCCGGTGTAGACGCGATGCCCTTCGGGGTGGATGTACGGCTTGATGTAGTCGAGCGGCAGGTCGAAGCCGATGTCCCGATAGAAGTCGCGGTAGTGGCGATCGCCCGGGTAGCCTTCCTTGGCGCTCCAGACCTGCTCCGACGATTCCATGTCGCGCCCGAACGCGGCGACGCCGCTCGGGCAGTAGAGCGGCGCGAAGACGCCGTAGACGGGACGGCGGTCGGCGAACAAGACGCCGTGCGAATCGACGAAGAAGTAGCGGATGGCGGCCTCGCGCAGCAGCTCGTCGACGCCGGGGACGTAGCCGCATTCGCCCAGCCACATGCCGCGCGGGCGGCAGCCGAAGTGCTTCTCGTACAGGTCGGCTGCGACGTGGACCTGGGCGCGGATGTTGGCCCAGTTGCGATCCATCAGCGGAAAGAACGCGTGCGTCGCCGTCGACGTGATCACCTCGACGCGCCCCGCGTACTGCAGCTGGCGGAACGCGCGCACCAGATCCCCCTCGTGGCTGCGCCAGGTGTGGCGCAGCGACTGGAACCGATCGTGATACATGTGCGCCAGCCGGTTGTAGTGCGGCTCGGGCCGGGTCCGATCGATCTCCTTTTCGCTGAGCTCGATCAGCTTGTCGAGGTGCTCGGCGTAACGCAGCTTCAGGAGATCGTCGGTCAGCATCGTGATCAGCGGCGCCGACAGCGACACCGTCGCGCGGTACGGCACGTGATCGACCAGCAGCCCCTCGAACATCTGGATCAGCGGCAGATAGGTGCCGGTGATCGCCTCGTACAGCCACTGCTCCTCCATCACCGTCGGATCTTCGGGGTGACGGACGAACGGCAGGTGGGCGTGCAATACCAGCGCGAAATATCCGGTCGGCATGACGGGTCTACTTATGGTCTCGGGGCGGCGCGGGGTAGGGGGAGTTCGGGTCGTGTTCGTACGCCGCGCCGGCGCCGCCGCCCGATCTTTCGCTGGCGCCGCCGAGGCGCTCGCTGGCCCCGACGCGCATCCGCTCGCTCGCGCCCGCGAACATCGTCTCGCTGGCGCCGCCGACGCTCCGCTCGCTCGCGCCGCCCAGCCGCAGCTCGCTGGCGCCGGAGATCCGTCGCTCGCTCGCGCCGCGGAAGCGGTACTCGCTGCCGCCCAGGAACGCCCGCTCGCTGCCGCCCCCGAACAGAAGCTCGCTCGCGCCCAGCAGCCACAGCTCGCTGGCGCCGCGCCAGAGCATCTCGCTGGCGCCCATCCAGGCGCGCTCGCTGGCGCCCATCATCATCCACTCCGAGCTGCCGGGGGCGTACCCGCCGCCCGTCGTGACCCGCTCGACGCCACCCTCGACCGACACGCGCCGTCGGTACTCCCAGGTGCCGAGCACGCGGCGCTCGGCGCGCGCCCCGAGGCCGCGGATGATCACCTGCCACGGTCCGTACGTCACGTGCGTCCGGCCGCCCTCGGCGCGCACCGAGACCTCGCCGTTGTCCTGAACCTCGATGCTCCCCTCGGGCATGTCGACCGGGGTGCTGAACGGCCCGGATTCCCATTCGGTCCGCAGCACCGGGCCGGCCCATTCACTCTTCGTCCACTCGCTGGTCCAGCTCTCGCCGGACGCCTCGTAGCGCGTCCAGGTTCGCCCGAGCAGGCGCTGGCCGCGCGGCACGGGGAAGCCCGCGAACTGCGTCCAGTCGTGCCAGGCCTCGTCGGCGTTGCCCTCGGGACCCGGTCCACCGGGCGCGCCGCCGCCGGGCGCGCCGCCACCCGCACCCGGTCCGACGCCGTAGGCGCCGCCCGCGCCGGCGGGCGCACCGGCGAAACGGTTGCCGACCGGACCGCTGGCGCTGCGCACGCTGAGCCACTCGACGGTTCCGTCACCCGACGGCTCGTTGCGCGGAAACTCGACGCGCCCTGAACGGATGATCTTGACGAAGTATCCCTCGTCGGACTTGAGGCCGACCTCGACGCACGCCGTGGAGGTCGGCTTGTCGACGCCGAAGAACCACTGGCGCTCGTGACGTTCGACCCGGTGATCGAAGTAGCTGTGCGCGTTGGTGCCGTCGAACAGGCGGCCCGTGATGTCGTAGATGCGAACGTTCAGCCAGGCGCGCTCGCCCGCGGCGCCCAGGCCCGCGCGCGCGCTCGCGATGGCGCCGTCGGTCACCTCCCAGTAGGCGTAGAGGCGCATCGGATCGACGGCCATCGCGGTGACGCGGTCGTAGCCGTAGCCCCAGGGGATGTCCTTCGGCATCGCCTCGGCCTCCGCGCTGGGACCGAGGTCGAACTTGTGCGCGAACGAGCCGCCGCCGTTCAGAGGCGGGGTGACTCCGGAGGGCTCG
>DATFXS010000141.1:0-9384 GCA_035315605.1 Polyangia bacterium | reverse complement strand
CCGGTCGGGTGACAGGCGCAGCACGCGGTCATACAGGAAGACGAGCAGATCCGCGCACGACAAGGACGCACCCAGGAAGCAGCCGCCGTTCGTGGCCATGCGGATCGCATGCGCGCGCACTCGCCGAGCCTGCGACGTCAGCTCGGCGTCGCTGGTCATGGCCCCGCTATCGCGGCGCCGCCCGGGGCGCCGCCTCCCTGTTCGAACGGCGTCCGGTTCGACAGCGTCCGCAGATCGCGCAGGTGCGCCTGGATCCACGACTTGCCGAGGTGCATGGCGTTGGTTGCCTTCAGCTCCGGATGCGCGTCCAGGTGGCTGACGATCGCGTCGACGGTGAAGGCCCGAGCGTCGTCGACCTGCGCCAGCGCCTCGTACAGCGCCGAGATCACGGCGTAGTCCTCCGGGAAATCGAGCACGATCCGGTGGCTGGCCGACAAGTCGCGTCCGCCGGACCAGACAACGTTGCCGACGCTGAACCGATCGGGCTGGTCCCAGATGAACGGTGTCGTGTGCTCGCGTTCGTACGGACGCTTCGCCTCTCGCCAGGCCGTCTCCAGAGCGTCACGGCCCATCACCTCGACGTCGTTGCCGTCGGGCCAGGTGGCGGGATGCAGGTTGCTGACGTAGTCGTGGCGCGGGTGGTCGGCGCGGAAGAAGGCGACCGTCTGGTCGATGATCGCCGGGTCGATCAACGGGCAGTCCGACGGAATCTTGACCACCGCGTCGGCCTCGGTCTCGCGGGCGGCCTGCCGGTGGCGGTCGATCAGGTCGTCCGGGTGGCCGATCACGCAGCGCACGCCCAGCGCCGCAGCCAACTTGACGATCGACGAATCGAGCGCCGACCGCGTAGTGGCGACCACGACCTCGTCGAGCGTCTTCGCCTGCCGCACCCGGGTGATCATCCGTTCCAGCAGGGGCCGCCCGTGAAGCGGCAGCAACACCTTGCCCGGTAGGCGCGTCGATCCCATGCGCGCCTGGATGACCGCGACCACCTTCAGCACGCGGCGTTCCGTTCCTGGCTGCCCATGGGCACCAAGTTGCGGCGGTCCGTCAGCGCCGCTCGAAGCCATGAAACTCTCCTACCAGCCAACAGCAACAGACCGATGGCGATCCAGAAAATCTCTTTTGTCCTTTTGACGACAACAAATGCAGTCCCGGTCGCGACAGGGTCCGGAATGCCGAGACTGGCCAGCAACATCACCTGCGCCGCGTCCTGGATGCCCAGGCCGGCAGGGACGAAGAACACCAGGACCCGGAGGAGCGAGCCCAGGGCGTCCACTGTCAGCGCCTGGCCGAACCCGATCGGCACGCCCAGACAGTAGAAGATCAGCACCGTCTCGAGGCCTTCGCACAGCCATTCCAGCGCGAACGGCGCGATGGCGGCCAGCCGCGCGGATGGCGGCGCCGCGAAGTAGCGCCCGGTGGCGCTGTCCATCGCCTCGGCCTGCGCGCGCCAGCGCTGGAACCAGCAGGCGAGGACCCGGATCGGCAGCGCGGACAGGCGCTGCACCAGGGTGGTGGCCGCGCTGGACCGGCCGAGGACGAGCCTGAGCGCCGTGGCGGCGACCGCCGTCAGCGCCGCGCCGCCGAAGCAGAGCAGCGCCACCGTCCACGACGCCTGCAGCCCGCCGGCGATCGCCACCAGCAGCCAGGTCCCGGCCAGCGCCAGGTAGGAGGCGTCCGTCGCGAGCAGCAGGAGCTTGGTCAGCGCGAGGCTGGCGGCGCCCTCGGGCAGCGGTACGTTCGAACGGCGCAGCAGGGCGACCTTCGCGGCCTCGCCCGCGACGGAGCCGCCCGGCAGCGCGAGGACGAGCGCCTCCACGGTCAGCCGCAGGCCGAGAAGGCGGTGCCAGGAGACCGGCCGACCGAGCGTCGAGAGGATCGCTCGCCAGCCGGTGGCATCGAGCATCATCGCGAACAGGGTCGGCAGCGCGACGAACGCGACCGGCCAGCCGAGGCGCTTGAGCAGCGACCAGGCATGGTCGAAATCGGCATGCTGGACGACACGAACGAAGACCAGAACGGCGATCGCGACGACCACCCAGCGCAGCAGCAGGATGAGACGCCGCCTGGCGCCGGGGGAAGGGGGCCCGGCGTCGGCGGGCGGCGGCCCTGCTTCGTTCATGGTCGATTCTCCGGGGCGGCCGGCGCCAGCGCCGGGCGGCGGCTCAGGCCCCGTTCGACGATGTAGCCGAGCAGAGCGCACAGCAGGCCGGCCAGGACGTCGGTGAGGTAGTGGTGCTGGAGATAGACCGCAGAGAAGCACATGATCAGCTGAAAGCATACGAGCGCCACCAGCAGTCGGATCCGCCCGAGCTCGCGGCCGTAGGCGACCAGCAGCGCCGGGTACGCACAGTGCATCGACGGCATCGAGCCGAACACGTCCGATGACTGGGCGTAGAAGTTGGCGAAGTAAGGGACCCCGACCAGGGCGTCCCACCGAACGAGCGCGGCGGGGCTGGCGGCCGCGTCGACGGCGACCGGGCCGAGGCCGTGGGTCGCGACGTACCAGGGCGGCGCGACCGGCCACAGCAGATAGATCACGAAGCTCACGACGTTGACGCCGAGGAACGTCCATCCGAGCGCGCGCGTCCGGGCGACGCCCGCGTGCGTCCGGTCGGCGAGGGCGAGGAAGATCGCGAACCCCGCGACCGCGAACACGTAGCTCAAGTACGCGCATCCGGCGACCAGATCGACGGCCGCCCAGTGGTGTCGCGCGAACAGCTCGTTCAACGTCAGGCGGTCCGCCCCGCTGCCGACGCCGAACAGAGCCCGCTCGAAGAGGTACGGTCCCAGCACGTGAACGCCGCGGGCGGCGACGAACGACCGGGCCAGCCCCAGCCAGTCATAGACCGCCGCGAGGATGATGAAGGGCAGGGCGCTCAGCAGCAGGCGCCGGACCACGGGGATCGTCACCGGCAGCGCGACCGCCACGGTGGCCAGCAGCCAGTGCGAGGGACCCCGGAGGCCGAGACGAGCGGTCACCAGCAGGTAGCTGGCGGCGACCAGCAGCCCGATGCCGGCGCGGCGCGCGGCCAGTCCGGGCGCCGTCTCGGCCGCCCACCGCTCGAACCGAGGTGACACCCCGTCCGCGCCGAGCATTCGTTGCTCCTCTGGATACACGAGTCCGCGGACGCGCACGGTGAATCTCTGGTTGCGCTCTGGTCACGGACGGTGGCGTGTTCGGCGCCGGCGTCACGGACGGGCGACGGTGGCGTGAAGACCGTCAGCCAGCCGATGACGACGGCGTCTCGACCCGCGCGTGCGGCGAGGGAAGCCCCAGCAGCTCGCGGCAGACGTCCGCGATGCGGCGCGCGCTGGTGCTTCCGTTCTGGACCGGGCAGAGGCGCTTGAGCTCGTCGATGTCGAAGTACGAGTGCACCTCTTTCCCGAGGGCCAGCCCGACGTAGGCCGTCGACGAAAACTGCGTCACGAGAACGTCGCAATTGGCGATCATCTCCTCTGCGTTCCCCGCGTCGAAGACCAGCGCGCCGGGCGCCAACCGCTGCAATTCCCGGCGGGCGCGGGCGACGTTTTCGTTCGGGTGAAGCTTCCAGATGATCTGGCGGCCAGCGGCGATCGCGACGACTTCGCGGATGAACTTGGGGCGATCCTCGAAGCGAGCCGTCTCGCGGATGTCCGAGCTGCACACCAGAACGTAACCGCGATGTGGAAAGTCGTTGCGCAAGAAGCGCTCGCAGTGATCGAAGTTGGGAATGCCGGTGACCACCAATTTGTGTCGGGGAACCCCTTTTCGCGCGAACAGGTCGCGGTATCCTTCGCTCGCGACACAGAAGCGATCGTAAGAATGGCTGAGCCCGGTCGCCGACGAGGTAATCGCCAGCCAGGGGGACAGGCGCAACGATTTCACGAGGTGGAAGACGAGATCCTCGGGATCCGTCATCCCCTCCTGCACGAGGACGACCGGGCGGCCGCGCATGTTGCGGGGGACGGCCAGATCGGAGCAGGTGACGACGAGGTCGTAGTCGCCGCGGGCGCCGTCGAGGTCCAGCGGCAGCGCGTGCTGTTGCAGGTAGGAGAGGCAGCGGGCGCGCAGCTTCGTGCCGAGCGCGGTGCTCTCGAGCCAGCGCAGGCGCCGGAAGAGCTCGAGGATGCCGTCGCAATAGTACCAGGTGTAGGCGTGATCGAATTCGGGGAGCTCGGCCGCAATTTGCATCACCTGCGTGGTGTGGTTGATGGTCCCGCCCACCAGCAGGACGCGCGGGCGGCGCGTGCCGCGCGCGGCTGCTGGCGGGGGAGGGCGCAGCCGGCGCGCCAGCCGAGCCAGCGCGCTCGGCACCGCAGCCCCCAGCACGAGCAGCAGACGGCCGATGAAGATCACGAAAGCCACTGCATGGCTCGCGACGAGGCGGCATAAATTCTTGAGCCTCTCCACCGCCGCGTATCCTACTACCGCCGAAGTGCCGATCCGTCGCGCCGTGTTGATTCGCCGATGACCAATTCTCGTCACGACGCCTACGTCCGCTGGATCGACCGGAGGCGGATCGCGATCCTGGTCGTCGCCGGCGTGCTCGGTCTACTGGGCGGCGCGCTCGCGTCGCGCCTGCCGCTGCGGGCCGACTTCTCGAACCTGTTGCCGCCGAACGAGCGGTCCGTGCGCGATCTGGCGGACATCCAGGCGCGGACCCGCGTGCTCGGCATCGTGCTGTGCGCGGTCTCGAGCGACGATACGGAGTTGCGCGGACGGGCGGCGCGTGCGCTGGCCCGGCGCCTGCGGGAGATGGATCCTTCCCTGGTCGCGGCGGTGGTGGCCGACGACGGCGTGGCCAGGCGCTATGCGTGGGACAACCGCTTCCTGTTCGCGCCGCTGGCCGACCTGGAATCGGCGCGCGACGCGCTGGCGGATCGCATCCGGCGGGCGAAGCTCGCGGCCAATCCGCTGTTCGTTTCGCTGGACGACGAGGCCGAGACGGCGCGGGCCCGGGCCGAGGAGAGCGAGCGCCTGGGCGCGCTGCGCAAGAAGCTGGCCGACGCCGAGGACAAGGTAAAGCGACCGAACGAGATCGTGTCGAAGGACGGCCGGATGCAGCTGCTGATCGTGCAGGCGCCGTTCCCGTCCGAATCGGTATCGCAGGGCGAGCGGCTGGTGGCGGCGTTCGGCCGCGCCGTCGCCGACACCCAGCGCGAGGTCGGCCCGGGCGTGTCGATCGGCCTGACCGAGGATGTGATCATCGCCGTGGCCGAGCACCGCGCCATCCGGGGCGGCATGTCGCTGGCGATGCTGCTGACGGTGTTGATCGTGGGGGCGTCGCTGGCGCTCTACTACCGGTCGGCAGCGGCGCTGGCGGCGCTGTTCGGATCGCTGGCCGTGGCCACGCTGGTGACGTTCGGGCTGACGCGTCTGACGATCGGGCATCTCAACAGCGTCAGCGCGTTCCTGTCGGCGATCGTCGTCGGCAACGGCATCAACTTCGGCATCCTGGTGCTCGCACGCCACCTGGAAGAGCGGCGCCGTGGCGAGGCGTGGCAGCGGGCGCTGGCCCGGGCGGTCGGCGGCTCTTTCAACGGCACCGTCGCGGCAGCCGTGGCGGCGAGCATCGCCTATCTGTCCCTGATCGTCGCCGACTTCCGCGGTTTCCGCGACTTCGGCGTGATCGGCGGCGTGGGGATGCTGCTCTGCTGGGTCTCGGCCTACGCGATCCTGCCGGCGCTGCTCTGCGTGTTCGAGCGGCGCGGCCTGGTGCGCGTCCGGGCGGCGCCCGGCATCGAGGCGATCGTCGCGCGCCTGCTTCCGCAGCATCCGCGCCGCGTGGTGATCGGCGCGGCCGTGCTGCTGATGATCGCGACCGGCATCACCTGGCGTTACCTGGTCTCCGATCCGTTCGAATACGATTGGCAGAAGATGCGGTCCGATCGCGGCCTGGCGGGCGAGGCACGCGATTGGATGGGGCGCATCGACGCCGCGTTCGGGCGGCAGTTCGTGGGCGGGTTCGTGATCGGGGCGACCGACAGGGAGCGCGCCGCGTCCGTGGAACGGACGCTGCGTGCGCACGCCGAGGACGAGCCCGGCGTGGCGGGGCCAGCGGCGCTGTTTCGCCGCGTCGACTCGTTGCAGAGGTACGTGCCGCGCGACCAGCCCGAGAAGCTGCGCGTGCTGGGCGCGATTCGCCACCTGCTCGACGACCCGGCGCTGGAGACGATGGACGCGACCGACGCAGCAGACGCGCGTCACTTCCGGCCACCGGACGGCCTGCGCCCGCTGACCGAGGCGGACGTGCCGGACATCCTCGCCCGCCGCTTTGCGGAGCGCGACGGCAGTCGTGGCCGGCTGCTGTTCGCGAATCAGGCGTCGCGGTTCGACGGCTGGAATGGGCGCGACATGATCGCGTTCACGGAGGCCGTGCGCGCGCTGTCGCTGCCGCCGGGGACGACGATGGGCGGTGGGGCGTTCGTCTTCGCGGATTCGGTTCGCGCGGTCAGGCGCGCCGGCCCCCGCTGCACGCTGGTCGCGCTGCTGGGCGTGATCGTGTTCGTCGTCATCGTGGTGGGTCGGGGGCGGCACGCCGCCGTCACGCTCGCGTGCGTGACCCTGGGGACGCTGCTGATGCTGGCGCTGGCCGCCACGCTGGACCTGAAGATCAACTCGCTGGATTTCGTGGCGCTGCCGATCACCCTCGGAATCGGCGTCGATTACGCGGCGAACATCGTGCTGCGCGCGCGCGCCGAGGGGCCGAACGCGCCGCGCGGGGCCCTCGCCACGACGGGTGGCGCGGTCGCGCTCTGCTCGTGGACCACGACCGTCGGGTACGGATCGCTGCTGCTGTCAGCCAACGCCGGCATCCGTTCGTTCGGCCTGATGGCGATCATCGGCGAGATGACGTGCCTGATGACGGCGCTCGCGGTCGCGCCCGCGCTGCTCGGGTTGCTCGGTTCGCGCGGCGGCCCACCCGCGGTGCCCGTCACGGAAAGCTGACGCGAGCATCCCGGCGCGGCTGCTTCCTGTCGAACGGCTGTCATGTTCATCGGTGCGGGGCGCATCGGCCTCATCGCCGGGCTGGTGGTGTCGGGGTGCGCGCTGCCGCCTTGGATCGGTCACCATCCGGTCTTTCCGTCGGGTGGCGCGAGTTCCTGGGAAATCCCGCTTTACGAACCGCTCACCGGGCTTGGCCCCAAGGTGCGCGCCACCGTCTGCGGTCCGTCGCCGCCCGCCGGGCCGCGTGCATGCGAGGAGGCGCTGCTCTACGTCGACACCGGGTCGTCGCATTCGGCGCTTCCGGAGGCGACGCTGGCGCGGCTCGGCGTCGAGGTGAGCGCGTCCCGCTTCGCGACGATCGAGGACGCCGCCGGCGACAAGCGCGCCTGGGCGGGCGGGCTGGTCTCCGAGATGCGGCTCGGCGATGGGCTGTCGCTCGCGGACGTCGTGACGGTCGTTCACGAGCAGACGGCGATCCTCGGCGCCGACGTGCTGATGACGCGCGGCTGGCGCATCGATCTGGATCGCGGCATGTTGCTGCTGGGAGCGCAGCGCGCGTCGCCAGCGCCGCCTGCGGCGCGACTCCCGATCCGTGGCTTTCCGGCCCGAACGATCGTCGATCTGTCGGTACAGGGCAGGGGCGTGCCGGTGCTGCTCGACACGGGCGCGCCCATCACCGTCATCGACGCCGGTTGGCTCAGGGAGCTGGGGCTGCCGCTGCGGACTCTCCAGCACGGCTGGCCGCTCAGCGCGCGCGATCCGAGCAC
Source organism: Polyangia bacterium (assembly GCA_035315605.1). GTDB lineage: Bacteria > Myxococcota_A > Polyangia > Fen-1088 > Fen-1088 > JADGRB01. The sequence continues at coordinate 1,683 of DATFXS010000141.1, read as the reverse complement.
CCGGTTGACGGAGGCGACGGAGGCGGCCCTCCGGCTCGGAGAGGCCGACCTGGGACGCCGCCAGGTCGTGGCACATCCGCGCGAGGCCGACGAATCGATGCGCGGGATGCTGGGCCTCGACGTGCTCTCCGATTTCGCGTTCGGCGTATCGCAAGAGGCGCTCGAGCTCGCGCGGCGGGCGCCGTCGCCATTCGCGGCGGTGCCCGTGCGGGTCGCGCGATGGCATGACGCGCCGAACTGCCCGGACGTTCCGGGGTGCGTCCATGTGCAGCTCGACCAGGCGGATCAGGTGCTCGTTCGGATGCGGTCGGCGGCCTCGTCCTCGCGCCCCTGGCGGTACCTGTTCGGGTGCGTCGACCGGGAGGGGCGGCCCCGCGACTTCACGATCTGGATCGAGGTTGCCCTGCGCACGCAGACCGCGGGGCAGGAGAGGGTGCTCGAGGTTCCGATGCCGGAACAGCTCCGTCAGATCTGGGCGGTGGAGTGCCCAGCGCTCGCGTTGCTGGACGTCAATCCCGTGCTGCCGGCCGTGCGGCCGATGACGGGCGACGCCGAGGCGCGGATCGCCCTGTCGAACCGCCGGCTCCGGCTCGAGTGAGCATCAGTAAGTCGCGGTCCAGGTCAGGTCGAACAGGCAGTCGTCGATGACGTTGTTACACCCGACGACGAAGTCGTAGGTTCCGGCGGAGACGGGGCCAGAGTCGCTGAGCGATCCGGTGCCCACGTCGTCGACGATCGCGAGATTGAAGTTGCAGCCCCCGGCCGCGAAGTCGGCGTCGAACATGATGCCGACCTCCATGCTGTCGGATCCGATGCCGGTGGGGGTGTCCGTGATGGTGAAGGCCATGCTTCCCGATCTGACCGAAACGGGACCGGAGACCGCGGCGCAGGTGCCCGCGGGCACGTCCAGCGGGGCGTTCTGGTCCAGGACATGCGTGACGGGGCCGCCGCCTCCACCCCCACAGCCGCCCAGTCCGATGAGGAACAACGCGATAGCTCCCCGCGCAATCGCTCGCATGCACAGCTCCCTTCGCCAAAGAGTCTTTGAAAGCGCCGCCGATGTAAGGCGGCGACTGATCCAGCTTCCAAGGCTGAGTCTGCGTTCCGATTTGGCAATGAAGCAACGCCAAAAAAAAGCCCCGAGCCAGCAGCGACTGGCTCGGGGCTTTGCGAATAATTCCCGGCGGCGACCTACTCTCCCACAGAGTTTCCCCTGCAGTACCATCGGCCCTGGAGGTCTTAACTTCCGAGTTCGAGATGGGATCGGGTGTGGCCCCCCCGGTAAGACCGCCGGAACCTTTTGCCGTCCGACGCAATGACGGCGAATCTTTGTTTCAAACCTTCGTGTCTTGAGTTTGCAATCAAGCTCAACTCGACCTCATAAACGGTGCATCACGAACAGAAGAAAGTAATGGTGGTCAAGCCGCACGACCGATTAGTACCGGTTAGCTCCGCGCCTTACAGCGCTTCCACACCCGGCCTATCAACCTCGTCGTCTACGAGGGGTCTTTAGGAGCCTTACGGCTCGGGATTCATGATCTAGAGGTCAGCTTCCCGCTTAGATGCTTTCAGCGGTTATCTGTTCCGGACATAGCTACCCGGCGATGCCATTGGCATGACAACCGGAACACCAGCGGTCCGTCCACCCGGGTCCTCTCGTACTACGGGCAGGTCCTCGCAAGA
>DATFXS010000140.1:0-2781 GCA_035315605.1 Polyangia bacterium | reverse complement strand
CGAACTTCGTCACCTTCGGCGGCGTCAGCGCCGCGGCGGGCTGCGCCGCCTCGGGCGTCTGCGCCGCCGCGCGGGGAACTCCCATGCCGCTCGTCAGCAGCGCGAGCGCGCTCGCGACCAGCGTCCATCTCTTCGTCTTCGCTCCGGGCATCTCGGCCTCCGCGCGGTCGCTTCAGCCAAAGTCATGCCAGCGCGCATCGGCGCGAAATCGCGGCGCGATCGTTCGCCACGCACGCCGGTCGTTACACTTGTCCGCGCGGACACGCGACAGCTGTCCGTTCGCGCCCGAAAAGGACGCGGCGCCGAGGGGTCCGCTAGCGGCACGCCCGGTGCAACATCACCTTTCATAATGGAAACGACGACGATGGGAGCGATCGAACGGCACGCGCACGATGAGCAGATCGACTACGGCTTCCGGCCGCTGCGGAACGCCCGCTGGTACAAGCGCGCGCAGGCCTGGATCCTTTCGCGCGGCAACCGGCGCTACGACGCGATGGTGGCGGAAGAGAAGCGCGCGCTGCTGGCGCCGCTCGAGGGGAAGGTGCTGGAGCTCGGCCCCGGCGGCGGCAACAACCTGCCGTTCCTGCGGTCCGGCGTCCGCTGGATCGGCGTCGAGCCGAACCCGTACTTCCACGACCGCCTGCGCGCGCGCGGCGAGCGGCTGGGGATCGACGTCGACGTCCGGACGGGCGCGGCGGAGGCGCTGCCGGTCGCGGACGCGTCCGTCGACGCGGTCGTGGCGTCGCTGGTGCTCTGTTCCGTGCGCGATCCGGAGGCGGCGCTGCGCGAGGTGCGGCGCGTGCTGCGCCCCGGCGGGCGCTTCGTCTTCATCGAGCACGTCGCCGCCCCGCATGGTACGGCGCTGCGCGGCGTCCAGCGCGCGCTGCGGCCGCTCTGGGGCGCGCTCGCGGACGGCTGCCACCCGGACCGCGACACGGGCCGCCTGATCGAGGCGGCCGGGTTCGCGGACGTCGACCTGCGCCGCTTCAAGCTGCCGATCCCGATCATGGGGCCGCACATCGCCGGCGTCGCGCGGGCCTGACCGCGGCGCCGGCGACGTTCGTTGCCGCTACGGCAGCCGCGTGATGCGGTCGAGCGTGCCCGCCGTGAACGGCGTGTGCGCCTTGACGTAGGCGATCAGGACGTCGAGATCGATCGGGCCGCCCACCTGATTGTTCCCCGAGATGAACGTCGTGAAGCCGTCGCCGCCGGTGGCCATGAAGTTGTTGCAGCTGACCCGGTAGGTGGCGTTCAGATCGATCGGCACACCACCGATGTCGACCTCGACGATCTTGCTGCCTGCGGGCTTCGTCGAATCCCAGGTGTAGTGGAAGCCGGACGTCTTCATGATTCGCTGGGTGGTCTGGCCGAAGGCGCCCGGGAACTGCTGCTCCAGCACCTGGTAGATCAGGCCGCCGGTCAGGTTCATGGTGACCATCGTGTTGCCGAACGGCTGGATGGTGAACAGCGCGTTGTAGGTGATGTCGCCGGCTGCCAGGTCGGCGCGGATGCCGCCCGCGTTCATGAACGTCAGCTGAGCCCCGGTCGCCTCCGCCTGTGCGTCGGCGATCAGATCGCCCAGGGTCGACTCGCCGGCTGCGTTCTCGGTGCGCGAGAACGGCGTGTTCGCAAAGCCGAACACCTGCGTGATCAGCGGCGCGACCTTGGCGAACGCTGCGTCGGTGATCGCCTGCGCGTCGGCGGCGGGCGTCAGGCCCGGGCCGGCGTCGCCGAACGTCGTGACGACCGAGGCCGTCTTGCTGACGACGTCCTTGCTGACCGGATCGATCAGCAGGTCGATGTCGTCGTAGGCGGTGCTGAACGAGAACGCCTGCGTCACCAGGATCTTCTTGCCGTGCTGGTTCGACAGCAGCGCGTTCGTGAAGGCGTGCGTGTGGCCCGAGACGACCACGTCGATCTCGTCGTCGAGGCGGTTGACGATGTCGGTGATCTCGGGCCCACTCGACAGCGTCTTGGTCGGGTCGGTCGGTCCGGTGTACGAGGTCTGGAACCCGCCCTGGTGAATGGTGACGACGATCGCGTGCACGCCCATCGCCTTCAGGCCGGGGACGTACGAGTTGATCGCGTCGGCTTCGTCCTGGAAGGTCAACCCGGCAACGCCGGTCGGCACCACGATGGTCGGCGTCCCCTTCAGCACCGCGCCGATGAACGCGACCGGCACACCGTGCACCTGCTTGACGACGAGCGGCTGGATCAGCGGCTGCCCGGTGATGTCGTCAACGACGTTGGCGGACACGTACGGGAAGCGCGCGCCGCGGTACGGATCCTCCAGGAACGGCCCGGTCGCGAAGTTGCCGCCGTTGAGCAGGCGCAGTAGCTCGACGCGGCCCTCGTCGAACTCGTGGTTGCCGAGCGTGCCGACCAGGTTGCAGCCCGGGTTCATCTTGTCCATGTAGGAACACGACGAATTGGCGAGCAAGTTCAGCACCGAGATTGACGGCTCGTCCTGCAGCAGCGCCGAGTCGGGCGGTGACGCGCCGACCTCGTCGCCGGCGTGGACGATGATCGTCTGGTCCTCGATGCCAGCTTCGGCCGCGCGCAGGTAGGACACCAGCACGCCGGCGCCACCGACGGGGCGGCCGGCGACTTTCTGGCCGGCGTCGAGGTGCCCGTGGAAGTCGTTGAAGCCGAGCAACTTGACGTGCAGGTTGCCGCCCGTGCACAGGCTGCCGTCCGGGACCTGCGCGTGCGCGCAGGTGCCGTCGGCGTTGCGCGTGTCGGTCGTGCAAGGATTGCCGTCGTCGCAGGTCACGGCGGTGC